>JBAVMZ010000070.1:0-10549 GCA_049690595.1 Occallatibacter sp.
CGTGGCGGCCGTGCCGGCGGTGACGGTGGCCGAGATTGGCCAGGCGCTGATGAGCCGTTACGTGCTGCCGCTGGAGATCATGGCCGTTCTGCTGACCGCGGCCACCATCGGCGCGGTGATTGTGGCCATGCACGAAAAGAACGGCGCCGGGAACGGGGAGGAAACGAAGTGAGCCCACTTGCCGGTTTTCTTCTTCTTGCCGCGCTGCTCTTCGCCATCGGTTTGGCCGGCGCGCTGACGCGGCGCAACGCCATTGTGGTGCTGATCGGCATCGAGCTGATGTTGAACGCGGCGAACCTGAACTTCATCGCCTTCTGGCGCTACTCGCCGCATCCGGAGGCTCTGACGGGGATGATGTTCGCCATCTTCTCGATTGCCGTGGCCGCGGCCGAGGCTGCCGTGGGACTGGGCCTGGTAATCGCCATCCATCGCCACGCGCACACCACGTACCTCGACCGGATGAACAGGATGAAGGGGTGAGTGAATGGTAGATCCGAGAGATTTGCTCGTCCTGAGGGAGATAGCAATCAACTCTCCAATGCCACCGCAAGCTTGGATCGTCCGATGGCTTTGGCTTATCCCCGCCCTTCCCATCGTTGCGTCGGGCATTATCTCGCTGTTGAAGCAGCCGTGGCGCAGGCTCTCCGCGGGACTGGCTATTGGGTCATTGAGCGTCTCTCTGCTGCTCGCCCTCGGCGCTTTCAGTCATGTATTAAGTGAGCGAGCGTTGCTCCTGTACTTCGGCTTCGACTCTGGAGTGCATGACGTCGTCAACTTCACCTGGCTGCAGTTCGGCTCGACGACGGTGGACCTTGGTTGGGTCCTCGATCCGCTTGCGGCGGTGATGCTGGTGATGGTGAGCTTCGTCGGTTTGCTCATCTTCATTTACTCCATCGGATACATGAAGCAGGACGAGAACTACACACGCTTCTTCTGCTTCCTCTCGCTCTTTGCCGGAGCCATGCTGGGCGTGGTGATTGCGAACTCGCTGCTGCTGCTCTTCATGTGCTGGGAGTTGGTCGGACTTACCTCGTACCTGCTCATCGGCTTCTGGTATCAGAAGCCCGCGGCCGCCGCCGCCGCGAAGAAAGCCTTCCTCACCACGCGCGTCGGCGATATCTTCTTCCTCCTCGGAATGGTCTGGTTGTTTGCGCAGACGGGCACGCTGCTCTTCTATAACGGCGGCGCGGGGTCGCTGGAGCCGGGCGCGCTGGCCACGCTGCTGGCGCAGCCCGCCGGCCTGGGACTGACCGCGGCCGGCGCCATCGGTTTGCTGATCTTTGCCGGCGCGGCGGGCAAGAGCGGCCAGTTTCCGCTGCACGTGTGGCTGCCCGACGCGATGGAAGGCCCGACGCCGGTCTCCGCGCTGATTCACGCGGCGACGATGGTGGCCGCGGGCGTCTATCTCATCGCGCGCGTCTATCCGCTGATGCAGGCAGGCGCGCTCACCGGCGGCACGACCGCCTCACTGACCGTGGTCACGTGGGTCGGCGCATCGACCGCTGTTTTCGCGGCTCTCATCGCCGTCGCGCAGAACGACATCAAGCGCATCCTTGCCTACTCGACCGTCTCGCAGCTCGGCTACATGATGGCCGGCCTGGGCATGGGCGGTGTGGCCGTGGGGATGTTCCACCTGATCACGCATGCCTTCTTCAAGGCGTTGCTCTTCCTGGGCGCGGGCTCGGTGATTCACGGCTGCCACGAGGAGCAGGATATCCGCAAGATGGGCGGCCTCAAGGCCGACATGCCGCTGACCTTCCTCACTTACTCGGTTGGCATGTTGGCGCTCTGTGGCTTCCCGATCTTCTTCTCGGGCTTCTGGTCGAAGGACGCGATTCTGGAAGCTGCGCAGCACTGGACCGTGGCGCGCGCGCCTTTCTATATGCTCATCTTCGGCGCGCTGTTGACCGCTTTCTACATGACGCGGCAGGTGGTCTACGTTTTCTTCGGCCACTGGCGCGGGCACAAGACAGCGCACGAGAGCCCGGCTGTGATGACCGCGCCGCTGGCCATCCTCGCCTTCTTCGCGATGGCGCTGGGGATTCTGGGCACGCCGGCGTGGCCGTGGTTCCGCGCCTTCCTCGACGGCCGCGCGGCCCACTTCAGTTGGGATGGCTTTGCCGAACCGGGCCTGGTGACGCTGCTGACCGCTTCGTCGGCTGTCGTGCTTCTTGGCCTGGGTTTTGGCATGCAAATCTACGGGGCGAAGCGGCTCACGGCCGAGGGTCCCGATCCAGTGGAGCGCGCCGTGCCGCCCCTCTGGACATTGCTGCATAACAAGTTCTACGTGGACGAGCTTTACGGCGTGACGGTGATCGCTTTCTACGCCTGGTGGGCGCGCGTGGCCGACTGGTTCGACCGCCGCGTCTGGGGCGGAGCGGTCTCCGCCGTGGCTTGGCTCTTCACGCTCTGGGCGCGGCTCAACCGCTTTCTCGACACGCAATGGGTGGACGGCGGCTTCGACAAGACCTGCGAAGAGTTGACGGCCACGGGCGGTTTGCTGGCGCGCGTGCAGTCGGGCCGCGTGCAGAGCTACCTGAGAATTCTCGCGCTGGCGGTGGTGGTGCTGGCGGCGATCCTGATCTGGAGCAGCCGGGGATGAACTCGCTACCGTTGTTGACGATTCTGACCGTACTGCCCCTTGCCGGGGCGGCGATTGCGCTTTTTGCCGGCCGTCATGCGCGCGGCGTGGCGCTGGTGACCGCGCTGCTCTCGCTCGCCCTGACGCTCGTGGTGTGGATGCAACTGCCCGCGAGTGGGGCCATCGGACTGGCCGAGCAGAGCGCCTGGGCGCCTTCGCTGGGCATCGAGTATCACCTGGGCGCGGACGGACTGGGCGGGCTGATGCTGGTGCTCTCGGCGCTGGTGACGCTGATGTCGATCGACGCCGCGCACCGCGTGCATCGCCAGCCGGGGCTCTACTTCGGCTTGGTGCTGTTGCTCGAGTCGGGACTCTTCGGCGCCTTCACCGCGCTGAATTTCTTCCACTGGTTTCTCTTCTGGGAGCTCTCGCTGATTCCCGCCTTCTTCCTCATCAAGCTGTGGGGCGGGCCGAAGCGCGGGCCGGCGGCGACGCAGTTCTTCGTTTACACGATGGCCGGCAGCGTCGCCTTGCTGATCTCGTTCCTTGCCGTCTTTCTTTCGACGCACAGCATGGACTTCATGCAACTGGCCGCGATGGCCGCGAACGGCGCGCTGGAGCAGGAAGTGACCGAGCACCTGGGGCCGGTGATGCCATGGCTGGCCATCGGCGTGCTGGCCGGATTCGCGGTGAAGGTGCCGATGGCGCCCTTCCACACCTGGCTGCCCGCGGCGTACAGCGAGGCGCCGTCGCCCGTGACGATGCTGCTGACCGGCGCCATGTCGAAGATGGGCGTCTACGGCCTGCTGCGGATCGCACTGCCGCTCTTCGGACATCAGATCGCGCAGATGCGCACGCCGCTGCTCGCGCTGGCCGTGCTCACCGTGGTGATGGGCGCATGGGCCGCGGCGGCGCAGAAGGACCTGAAGCGCGTCTTTGCCTACTCGTCGGTCAACCACCTCGGCTACTGTCTGCTCGGCATCTTCGCGCTGGCTGTGCCGGCCGCGGCGAGCGCCAGCCAGGCCGCCGCGCTCAACGGCGTCATTCTGCAGATGTTCAACCACGGCTTGACGGCCGCGGCACTCTTCTGGTTCGTCGCCATGCTGCAGGAGCGCTCCGGCGGCAGCCGCGAGATCGACGGCTTCGGCGGCCTGCGTAAGCCCGCGCCTGTCTTTGCCGGCCTGATGGGCATTGCGCTCTTCTCGTCTGTGGGCCTGCCTGGGCTGAATGGATTTGTCGGCGAGTTCCTCATCTTCCGCGGCGTCTTTCCGCTGGCGTGGGTGGCGGCGACGGTCTCCGTGCTCGGCCTGCTGATTACCGCGGCGGTAATTCTCACCGTGATTCAGAAGGTCTTTGCCGGGCCGGCGCCGGAGCGGTGGGCCGCCTTCCCCGATTTGCACGGGGGAGAGCGGATGGCCATGGCGCCGGTGATTGGATTGATGTTCCTGCTCGGCCTTGTGCCCCAACTGGTGGTTGAGACCGTCAACCCCACGGTCCAGTACCTGCTGGCGCACTGGAGATTCTAATGTTGGCTTGGACGATCTATCTCTCGTTTGCCGGAGCCTTGCTGCTGGCCCTGCTGCCCAAGGGCAAACCGTCGCTGGCGCGCTGGGCGGCGCTGGCGGTGGCCGTCGCCGGACTGGCCGTATCCGTGGCCGGATTCGTTGCAGGCAGTGGCCAGGGCCGCGTGGTGCTGGCCGATGTTGCATGGGTGCCGTCGATGGGTGTCCGCTACCTGCTGGCCGCCGACGGCATCAGCCGCGTGCTGGTGCTGCTCACCGGCCTGGCCTCGGTGGCCGGCGTGCTCTTCAGTTGGAACATCGAGGAGCGCACCAACCAGTTCTTCGCCTTCTATCTCGCGCTCATCGGCGGCGTCTTCGGCGTCTTCCTGAGCTTCGATCTCTTTCTCCTCTTTGTCTTCTACGAGATCGCGATCGTGCCCAAGTACTTCCTCATCGCCATCTGGGGCTCGACGCGGCGCGAGTACGGCGCCATGAAGCTGGCGCTCTACTCCTTCGCCGGCTCGGCGATGGTGCTCATCGGCCTGCTGGCCGCCTATGCGACGAGCGGTGCTCAGTCGACGACGCTGGACGCGCTGGCGCACGCGCACTTCACCACCAGCTTTCAAATGTGGTGCTTCCCGCTGGTCTTCGTCGGCTTCGGGATACTGGCCGGCCTGTGGCCCTTCCACACCTGGGCGCCGACCGGCCACGTGGCCGCGCCCACCGCGGCCTCCATGCTGCTGGCCGGAGTGGTGATGAAGCTGGGCGCGTACGGCTGCCTGCGCGTGGCCATTGCGCTGTTTCCGCGCGGCCTCGATCCGTGGGGATTCCACTTCATCGGCTTCGGCTCATGGCGCGATGTCTTCGCGGTGCTGGCCGTGATCGGCATTGTCTACGGCGCGCTGGTGGCGCTGGCGCAGACCGACTTCAAATTCGTCATCGGCTACTCGAGCGTGAGCCACATGGGCTTTGTTCTGCTGGGCCTGGTCACGCTCAACCAGATCGGCGTGACCGGCGCGGTGATGCAGATGTTCTCGCACGGCGTCATCGCGGGCCTCTTGTTCGCCATCGTCGGCCGCATCGTTTACGAGCGCACGCACACGCGGCAACTGGCGGAGCTTGAGACCATGCATCTCTCCAAGCGCCTGCCTTTCGCCGCGTGGGCCTTCGTCGTGGCCGGCATGGCCTCGATGGGGCTGCCCGGCTTCTCGGGCTTTGTGGCCGAGCTGCAAGTGCTGGTCGGCGCGTGGATGGCGAACCCGTGGTGGACGGTAGCGGCCGGCGTGGGCATTGTCCTCGGCGTGGCCTATACATGGCGCGCGCTGCAAAAAGCCTTCTTCGCCGACTCGCCGCCGTCGGGACATTTGCACGATCACGCGCACGCACTGGCGCCGATCACCTGGCCTGAGATTGCCGGCGTCTCGCTGCTGCTCGGGGCCACGCTCGGCGTCGGCCTCTACCCGCGCATCCTGCTCGATTCCATTGAACCGGCCGTGAAGGCTCTGCTTGCCGGAGGAGTGCAATGAACTACGCCGATCTCTTCCGCGTGACGCTGCCGGAAACCGCGCTGGAAATCGCGGCGCTCGTGGTGCTGGTTGTCGATCTCGCTTTTCTGCGCAAAGCCGCGTTGAGGGTGCGCGCCGCCGTGGCTGGGCTGCTCGGCGTGGCCGGATGCGGGGCGGCGCTGTGGGCGATCGGTATCCAGACCGGCCAGGGGCTTTACGCCGGCGGCGAGCTCTTGCTCCTCAATGGCGGCATTCCAGCGGCAGCCTCGGCCGGGATCGTGATCCTGACCGCAGTCACGCTGTTGCTGCTGGTCGAGTCGGTCTTTACCAAACATGCGGGCGAATACGTGGCCGTGGTGCTGATGGCCGCGGCCGGCGGAATGGTGGTCGCCGCGGCCCAGGATTTGCTGGTCATCTTCGTCGGTCTGGAACTGCTCTCGCTGGGGCTCTACATCCTGACCGCATTCAACAAGCACTCGGGCAAGAGCGCCGAGGCCGCGCTGAAGTACTACCTCTTCGGCGGCATGAGCGCGGCGTTCTTGTTGTTCGGGTTCAGCTATTTCTACGGTCTGAGTGGATCGACGAATCTCAGTGTGATTCAGCTGCGGATAGCCGAGACCGGCCCGACTCCGCTCCTCTACATTGCGTGGATATTGGTTGTCGCGGGGCTGGGTTTCAAGATTGCCGCGGTACCCTTCCACCTTTGGGCGCCGGATACCTACGAGGGCGCGCCCGCGCCGGCCGCCGCCTTCATCGCCTCGGTCTCCAAAGTGGCCAGCTTCGCGCTGCTGCTGACTGTCGCTTCAAGCTGGTTGACGCTTCAGCCCGGTCAAACGTCCGGTTTGGTGGGCTTGGCGTCCCGGTTGCACGTCATCGATCGGACGTGGACGCAACTCGCAGTCGCTTTGCTGGCAGTTGCCGCTATCTCGATGGTGGTGGGGAACCTGGCCGCGCTCGCACAAGCGAGTGTGCGCAGATTGCTGGCCTACTCGGCGATTGCCCACGCGGGGTACATCTTGCTAGGGGTGGCCGTCCTGCCGCACTACTCAACGGCGATCTCGGAGCTTCCTGCGATTCCGGGCAAGTTGGGGAGCGTGGGCAGCAACGCCAACGCCGTTCTCTACTACATCCTCACCTACGGCCTCACCACCATCGGCGCCTTCGCCGCGGTCTCCGTCGTCGAGCGCGCCACGGGCTCGGACAAGCTCGACTCCTTCCTCGGCCTGAGCAAGAAGAACCCGCTGCTGGCCTCGGCGCTGATGGTGTTCTTCCTCTCGCTGGCTGGGATTCCGCCGCTGGTCGGCTTCTGGGCCAAGTTCAATCTCTTTGCCGCGGTGCTCAAGGTGGACGCTGGGCCGGTGCCCTTTGCGCTGGTGGCGCTGGCCGTGGCCATGAGCGCCGTCTCGCTCTACTACTACCTGCAAGTGCTCAAGCGCGCCTGGGTGATGCCGGCGGCCGACGAGCGGCCGGTGAAGGCTCACCCGTTGACCATGGCCGTGCTGCTGGCCATCGCCCTTGCGGTCGTGGGTCTGGGCTGCTTCCCGGCGCTGCTCCAAATCTGGATCGAGAGCTTCTTCGGATAGAATCTAACCCTCTGTTGCAGCGTGGGTTTGGAAACCCACGCCACAGCCGGTCTGGAGACCGGCGCTACTCTGTTTTGGGCTGCACCTCGTCGAGGAAGCGCCAGCGCGGCTTACCCGCGGGCGTGAGCTTCTCGCCCGTGAGCAGCGCGCGCAGCACGGGAATCGGCATCGGCCCTTCTTCGAGGATTGCGTCGTGGTACTCGCGCTCGGTCATTTTGCCGGAGTCGACCAGCTCGTGGCGCAGGGCGCGGAACTGGAGCGCCCCCAGCATGTAGGAGCTCTGGTAGAGCGGGTCGTAGTCGCCGTTGAACGAGCGCCGCACCTCGGCGGTGGCGTTGTCGCGCTCGTGGCCTACCTCGGTCACCAGGAAATCGATAGCCTGCTGCGGCGTCATCTGGCCCAGGTGGAAGCTGAGGGAAAAGACGATGCGCGCGCACCGGTGCATCCGCCAGAAGAGCGCGCCGACCTTCTGTTCCGGCGTCGCATCGAAGCCGAGATCCCAGTAGAGCATCTCCCAATAGAACGAGTTGCCCTCGTGCCAGAAGCCGGTGTCGAAGGCCTGGCGGTAGGGCCGGTAGCGCGCGGACATGAACTCCTGCAACCAGTGGCCGGGGATCAGCTCGTGAAAGACCGTGGCGTGGGAGAAGGCGGGGTTGTTGCCCCTCATGCTCATGCGGCGCTGCTCGTAGGTCATGGTGTCGGTGGGATAGCTGACCAGGATGGTGTCGCCGCCGAGGAAGAAGGGGTTGGCAAGCTGGCGCTCGGGCGACATCATCTCCATGCGCCAGGTCTCTTTGGCCAGCGGTGGAATCGTGACCAGGTTGTGGTCTTCGGCGAAGCGCTCGCCTTCAAGCGCCAGGGCGCGAATCAGATCGGGCTGGCGGCCGGGCTCGACGTAGGTGTTCTTCACCGCTTCGAGCGCCTTGTGCCAGTCGTCGCCGTAGCCCATCTGGCGGCTGGCCTTCACCATCTGCTTCTGGCACCAGGCGAGCTGCTCGCGGGCCATCGCAATCAGCTCCTCGGGCGTGTAGGGAATCATGGCGTCGTCGAGCTGGGCGAGCAGGGCCTCGCGGCCGATGGGCGTGCCGATGACCGTCGCCTTGTCGTCCGGAGCTATGCCGGCAATGGTTTCGCGCAGGAACTTCGCATAGTCCTTGAGGGCAGTCGAGGCCTGTTTGTAAGGCCCCGCGGCCCACCAGGTGAACTGGGGATCGTAGCCGTTCCAGAAGCTGAACCAGCGGTCGAACTGGGCGGTCATGCGGTCCAGATCCCCGGCGGCGCGCCAGCCGGCAATGCGCAGAGCGGGCGGGGCGTCCTTGGCGCGGGGTTCGAACTCCTTGCGCGCGGCGGCCACCGCCTTGGCCAGCTCGCTGAGCTGGGCGGCGGCCTTCTCGGGGTTGGGGCGCTCCATCTGCCGGCGCTGGTCCTCGAGGGCGAAGAGCGCGGGGGCGAAGGGCACGAGAGGCGAGACGTCTTTCCACTGGGCGCGGTCGAGGGCGAGCTGATGCTCCTGCTGGTCGAGCAGGTTGGCGAAGAGCAGGTAGTCGGCCTGGCCTTCGCGGTCGAGCGCGGAGAAGTCGATGCGGGCCAGGGCGGCTCGGTTGTCGCGGAAAAAGGCGGCCGCGCGCTCGGCGGAGGCGGGGTTCAGCGCGTCCGGGTAGACCGTGGAGAGCGTGTACTGGTCGGCGGAGAAGCGCTCGATCAGGGCGCGGGCCGGCGGGACGGAGGGGTCGAGGGCGTGAGGAGTCTGGGCGGGGGCAAGAAAGGCGGCGAGAAAGAAGAAGGAAAGGATCGGCGAGCGGAGGCGCATGGCTAAGGATAACTCCGCTTTCGTGGGGTTCGTTCTCAGACTGAATGAAGAAGCCAGGCCCCACGTGGGAGCCTGGCCTCTGAGTGGATGCGGTTGCGGCGTTCTACGTGCGCACCAGGTCCTTGAGTTGCTGCAGCATCACGTCGCGGCTGACGTCGGAGATGGCGTTGGTCAGCGGCAGCTTCTTGGGGCAGACCTCGACGCAGTTCTGCGCAAAGCCGCACTCCTGGATGCCGCCGTCGCCTGCGAGCGCGCGCAGCCGCTCCTCCTTGAGCACGGCGCCGGTGGGGTGGTTGTTGAAGAGGCGCACCTGGGCAATGGTGGCCGCGCCCACAAAGCCGGTGGCCTCGTTGAACTGCGGGCAGACCTCCATGCAGCAGGTGCACGAAATGCAATTGGAGAGCGGGTAGTTGATCTCCTGCTGCCGCGGGAGCTGGCGCGGGCCGGCTCCCAGGTCATAGGTGCCGTCGACGGGGACCCAGGCTTTGACAAGCTTCAGGTTCTCGAAGAGCACGGCGCGATCCACCTGCAGGTCGCGGACGAGCGGGAACTTGCTCAGCGGCTCGACCTTGATCGGCTGCTCCAGATGCTCGACCAGCGCCGAGCAGGCCATGCGCGCCTTGCCGTTGATGCGCATGGCGCAGGAGCCGCAGATTTCCTCGAGGCAATTGGAATCGTAGGTCACCGGCGTTGTAGGCTTGCCGTCGGCGGTGACGGGGTTGGCGGCGATCTCCATCAGCGCTGAAGTGATGTTCATGCCCGGCCGGGCCTCGATCTCGAAGCGCTCCCAGACGGCGGGAGCATCGGGGCTGGCCTGGCGCTTGATTTCGAGCGTTACGGTCTTGGTTGCCATCAGGCGAGTCTCCCTTCGGTTACTTGGCTGCGTCGTAGCGGCGCGGGCGGGGCTTGATGAATTGCGTGTCGACGGCTTCCCACTCGAAGCGCGGACCCTCGGGCGCGCCGGTGAAGGCGGCCTTGGTGGTCTTGAGGAAGCGCTCGTCGTCGCGCTCGGGGAAGTCGGGCTTGAAGTGCGCGCCGCGGCTCTCGTCGCGGAGCATGGCGCCGATGGTGATGGTGCGCGCCAGCTCCAGCATGTTCTTGAGCTGGCGGGCGAAGGCGAAGCTGGTGTTGGCCCACTGGCTCTTGTCGCTGAGGTTGACGCGCTGGTAGCGCGCGAGCAGCTCGACGATTTTTTCGTCGGTCTGCTTGAGAGCTTTGTTGTAGCGGATGACGGTGGCGTGCTGAGTCATGGTTTCGCCCAGTTCGCGCCACAGCTTGAAGGGATTTTCCGTGCCCTTGTTCTTCATGAGCTTGCCGTTGATCTCAGCCTGGCGTGCCAGTTCGGCATCGTGGCCGCAGTTGCCTTCCGGGCATTCCAAGTCATGCGTATAGTTCAACGCAATCGGCCCGGCACGGAAGCCGCCGTAGATGCAACTGACCAGCGAATTTGCGCCCAGACGGTTGGCGCCGTGGTATTGATACTCGCACTCGCCAGCGGCAAAGATGCCGGGGATGTTGGTCATCTGGTTGAAGTCCACCCACAGGCCGCCCATGGTGTAGTGCATGCC
>JBAVMZ010000071.1:0-2746 GCA_049690595.1 Occallatibacter sp.
CTTCCACACCGACCCGTTCCTCTTCGAGCACGAGGGCCAGCCCTGGCTCTTCTACGAGGACTTCGACTATGGCAGGCGGCGAGGCTCGATCGCCTGCGCCCGGCTGGATGAAAAGGGCGAGCCGGGCGAAGCGATCATCGCTCTCCAGCGACCCTACCATCTCTCTTACCCGTGCCTTTTCCGCGACGGTGCGGAGATCTACCTGATCCCGGAGACGCGCTCGCAGGGGACCGTCGAGGTCTACCGCGCCCGGCGCTTTCCCTTCGATTGGGAACTCGCCGGCGTGCAGTTGCGCCTGCAGGCCGTGGACACTACAGCCTGGCAGCAAGATGGCGCCTGGTGGTTCTTCGTGACCCTGCGCGAGCCGCGGGGCGAGGCGCTGCAACTCTGGCTCTTCCACGCGGACAGCGTGCTGGGCGAGTGGCAGCCCCACCCAGCCAGCCCCATCCATACCGATGTACGGCGAAGCCGCGGCGCGGGAGCTATCTTCCGCGAGGGTGACCGGCTGATCCGCCCCAGCCAGGATTGCAGCGGCAACTACGGCCGCTCCTTCTCCTGGAACGAGATTCTCGTCCTCAACCGCGAGGAGTATCGCGAGCGGCCGCTGTCGACCGTAGAAGCGCCGCCGGGGTTCACCGGCATCCACACCTACGCCCGCCTCGGCGCGCTCGAAGTGATCGACGGCTGCGCCGAGTTGCCGCATTCCCGCGTGCTCGACTGGCCGTCGTTCCTGCGGCGCATGGGGCACCGGCTGCGGCTGGTGGACTGAACGCCCCCGCCGCGACGAGCGGCCCGTCCTTAAAGCGGAATTCCGGCCGAGCGATAGATCGCGGCGATGTACCGCATATCGCGCAGCCCCTCCTCGCCCGGCGATTTGGGCTCGAGCCCGTTCTGGACGCAATGCGAGAAGTGCTCCGCTTCGGCCTGGAAGTGCGAGGGGTCGCGGGCTGGATTGGGCTCGTCGAGCTTCGTCGAGCCGAACTCCGCCCGCAGCCGCAAGCCCTCGTAGACAAAGGCATTGTCCACCTCAAGCCAACCCTTGGGGCCGTGCACGCGGAAGTACCCATCCATCTGCGCCCCGTAGGTGGTGTTGCAGGCCGCGACGATCCCGGAAGGGAAGCGCATCGTCCAGGAGACATTCTCCTCGACCTCGTTGAAGCGGCCGTCGTGGTCGATGGTCGAGGCGGTGGCCGAGATCTCTGCCGGTTCCTCGCCGGTCAGGTAGCGGCAGGCGTTCAGCGAGTAGATGCCCACATCGAAGAGCGGGCCGCCGCCGGCCAGCTTGCGGTTGAGCCGCCACTCGCCAGGAGAAATGTCGAACCCGAAGGTGGATTCGATGGTCTGGACCTGCCCCAGCGCCCCCGAGCGGATCAGTTCGATGGCGCGCAGGTTGGTGGGCTCGTAGTGGCAGCGGTAGGCGATCATCAGCTTGACGTTGGCTTCCTTGCACGCGGCAATCATCCGCTCGGCGTCGTTGACGCTGGTCGACATCGGCTTCTCGCAGAGCACGTGCTTGCCGGCGCGCGCGGCGCGGATCGTGTACTCGGCGTGCATGGAGTTGGGCAGGGCCACGTAGACGGCCTGGACCGCCGGGTTGCGGGCGATCTCGTCGAAGTTCTCGTAGCTGTAAATCGAGTCGGCCGGCACGCCCTCGGCCGCGGCAATGCGCTCGGCCTTGCCGCGGTGGCCGCTGACCAGCGCGGTGATTCGCGAGTTCGTGGAGTTGCGCACGCCGGCGATGAAGTGGCCGGCGATCCGCCCCAGGCCGATGACGGCGTAGCCGGTCTTTTGCGCGCCTTGGCCGGGTGTGTCCAGGGCATGAAGACTGGGCGCGAAGCGGGCGGCAAGGCCCAGCGCCCCCAGGCGGGTGAAGTCGCGGCGGGTGAGCGGCATGGCGGGCTCCTTTGCGGTGGTTGAGCGTGCGGAAATCTGGCCGCCCAGGGCGAGCAGGACGGCAGGGAAGTGCTCAGGCAGTTCCATCCTAAACCGGTTGTGCAGGCGGCGCGAATGGCGTTTGCGTCCCCGGCTGGCGGGCGTGCTGGACCATGCGCCAGCGCGCGGTCTAGCATTTCCGAATGGACATTTTGCTGTTGGACGGCCAGGCGCTCGGCCTGGCGGAGATTGAAGCGGTTGCCCTCGGCGGGCGGAAGGTGGCGCTCGCCCCCGCGGCGCGCGAGCGAATCGGCGCCAGCAGGGCCCTGATTGAGCGGATTCTGGCGGCGGGGCAGACCGTCTACGGCGTCAACACGGGCTTTGGAAAGCTCTCGGATGTGCGGATTCCTCCGGACAAGCTGGCGCAGTTGCAGACGAACCTCGTCCGCAGTCATGCGGGCGGCATGGGCGCGGTGCTCTCCGAGGGCGAGGCGCGGGCCATGGTGTTGCTGCGGGCCAACGTGCTCGCCAAGGGTTTCAGCGGTTGCCGCGCGGAAGTGGTCGGCCTGCTGGTCAGCCTGCTCGACGCCTGGGTGACCCCGGTGATTCCGGAAAAGGGCTCGGTGGGCGCCAGCGGCGACCTGGCCCCGCTGGCGCATCTCGCCCTGGTGGTCATCGGCGAGGGCGAGGCCTTCTACCGTGGTGAGCGGATGCCCGGCGGCGAGGCGCTCAGGCGGGCGGGCTTGCAGCCGCTCGAACTCGCGGCCAAGGAAGGCCTGGCGCTGCTGAACGGAACCCAGGCCATGACGGCCTTGGGCGGGCTGGCCGTGGCGCGCGGCCGCCGGCTGGCGCGGCTGGCGGACCTGGCCGGGGC
>JBAVMZ010000072.1:0-35139 GCA_049690595.1 Occallatibacter sp.
ACCTCGGCCAGACCCACATGGCCGGCGGCCACGGTGTTCTCGGCGGCGACGGCAGCCAGCGAGAGCCGCTCGGCCTCAAGCAGCAGGTCATGATTCAGATCGTCCAGCGCCTGGGCGGCCAGGGCCAGGGCACGCTCGTGCGGGTTCAGGGCGGCCAGCCGCGCCGCGTCCATCTGGTCGAGCATGGCGGCGGCCTGGCGGAAGGCCTGCGCGTCGAAGCTGCGCTTGATCCGCTCCAGCGGGTCCACCTTCTGCGCGGGTTCGGCCGGCTGGTCGCCCCCGGTCACCTCCGGCGCGGACTTTTTGCCGGTCCAGGCGTCCTCGACCGCCTCGGCCTCGGCGTCGGCGGGGCGCAGCTTGCGGCACTCGGCAATTTCCTTGAGCGCTTCGGCGGTCTCGCCGCGGTGCTTCAGTCCGACGGCCAAGTTGAAGTGGTAGTCGGGGTCGTTGGGGTCGGCGGCCACGGCCTGGCGGAAGAGGGGAAGGCCGTCCTTGCCGCGGCGGACCAGCGCGACGCCCTGGTTATTGAGGACCTCGGCCAGCGGCAGCCTGCGGGCGACGGCACCAAAGGCTTCCTCGGCGCGGGTGTAGTCGCCGGAGAACATCAGCGCCAGGCCGCGGTAGAAGCTGGCCTCGAGCGACTGGGGCATGTGCTTGGCGGCTCGGGCAAAGGACTCGGCGGCCTGCTCGTACTGCTGGGCGGCGTACTGCTCGCTGCCCAGAGCCATCCAGGCTGGGCCGAAGTCGGGTCCCAGCCCCACGGCCTGGCGCAGGTGGTGCAGACGCTCGGCCTGGTCGGGCTCGGTGATGCCGCGGATGTACTGCTCGAAGGCCTCCAGGCGCAGGCCGGAGCCGGCGGCGGCGAAGGTCTCCTCGGCGACGCTGAAACTGGGGTCGAGCTGGCGGGTGAGCTTCCAGGCCAGCGAACCAAAGACGGCCGCGAGGTCGTGCATCTCGCCCTTGGCCGTGACCGCGGGTCCCATCTTCAGGTGCGGAACGTCGACGATGCGCACCTCGGCCTGGATGACGCTCCCGTCGGACTGGTAGTCGCCTACGACGATCGAGCCGGCGTCGAGCGTCTCGGCCAGCTTGAGCGAGCTGGCGCGCGAGGGCTGGAAGTTCTCGGGCAGGCCCAGGTGGTCGAGGGCGTAGACGCGGTCGGCGCGGCTGAGCGGCGAGAAGCCGGCCGAGCTGAGCCGCTCGGTGAGAATCTCCGAGGCTGCCTCGCGGATCCACTCCAACCGCACCAGCCCGGTGCGGTTCTCGAAGGGCAGCACGAGCAGGATGCGGCCCTGGGCGGCAGGCGCCGGAGCCTGCGCGGCGACCGAAGACGCGAAGAACGAGGCCGCAACCAGCGCGGCCAGCAGGACCTGCGCCGCTCGGGGCCAACGGCGCAAACGGGATTGAACTGGAATAAGCACGACAGCTTGATTATAGGTTGGATCGGCTGAGGGGCCGGTTAACGGCGCGGGTGCGCCTCTGCGCGGGCTTCGAACTGCCGGTTGAACCGGATCAGCCCGATCCACTGGCCGCGGTCCTCGCCGTGCCAGACAAGTTCGCCGCCCAGTTCGCGCGCGATGGCCTCGGGAGCCATGTCGTGGTGCATGCCGAAGTAGCGCTCGTCGGCCACGTCGCCGGGCCTGCCCAGGCTGAGCGAGACCACCTGCGGATCGTACTTGGTGGAGAAGACCAGCGCGGCCGAGTAGCGCTCCGGTTCGTGGCCGGCGCGGGCAATCGAGGCGGGCGTGAAGTCCGGCAGCACGTAGACCTGGAATGGCTCGCGCAGATAGCCGAGCTCGGGCCGGGCGAGCTCGTCCGAGATCGGCCAGGCGGTGAGTACCGTGGCGCCGGGGTAGCGGCGGGTAAGCTCGTCGACGCCGGCCTGGTGCAGGCGGATGACGCGGGCATAGGCCAGGTTGTCCTCGGGGGCAAAGCGGTAGGGCGGATTGAGCACCAGGGCCAGGACGAAGGCGCCCGCCGAAATCGCGGTGAGCGCCTGCCAGAGCGGGGCGCGCCGGTAAAGCGTGGTGACGGCCACCAGCAGCACCAGCGGGTGCATGGGCAGCAGATACCGGGTAAGCAGCGCCCCGCCCAGAACGCTGAAGAGGAAGAGATTGGCCAGGAGCAGCACGGCGATGCGGCGCAGCGAGGCCGGGTCGATGCGTGCACGCTCGTTGCCGGCGGCGTCCGGCCGGGGATCGAGCATCATCGCGGCCGCGGCCATCAGCACCGGCACAAAGAGGTTCATGTGCGCCGTCAGGTGCAGAAAGCGGTGAAAGAAGGCGGCCAGAAAGCGCAGCGGCGAGAGGTTGGCCTCGGCGTTGTAGCGCAGAAACTCGGGATTGCCGAAGAAGAAGCCGGTCCGGGACCAGTGCCAGAGGTACCAGGCGGCCAGTGGCAGGGTGCAGGCGGCGAGCCAGGCGGCCTCGCCCAGCAGGCGGCGGCGCACCGGCGGCAGGGCGCGCAGGCTCTCGGCCAGGCAGACCAGCGCCAGCGCCAGTGGGATGACGATGGCCGTCTCCTTGGCCAGCGCGGCGGCGGAAAACCAGGCAGCCGCGGCGACTGGCCGGCGGTCGCGGCCGGGCAGCGCGTAGACCAGCCCCCAGAGCGAGCAGGCGGCGGCGAAGATGTCCGCATGGGCCAGCGAGCTCTGCACGAACCAGATGGGGTAGAGGGCGGTGAGAAGGACGGTCCAGAAGGCCACCGGGACCGCGCCGGTCAGCCGCATGGTCAACCGCCAGACTGCCGTCAGGCCCAGCGCGGCGACCAGCAGTACCGCCTCGCGCGTCACCTCGGGCAGGAAGCCGGTGGCGCGCCACCAGAGGGCCAGGTAGACGCTCGGCAGCGGCGGATGGCCGTTGGTCAGCGTGGTCTGCGGAATCAGCGAGCCGGTGCGGAAGAAGTCCCAGGCAGCGGGAATGTAGTAGCCGGCCTCGTCCCAGTAGTAGGGCAGACGCAGCAGGCCGTAATGGCTGGCGTAGAGCGCGGCAAAGAGGACGGGAAAGATCGTCCACGCCGGCAGTGGCGCGTCCATCCTCGGCTCGAAGAATCGCTTCCAGCGCACGGTGCTTCTCCGGGGACCGCCTTAGTTGACCGGTCCCTGGGGGAAGGCGACTCCCTTGGGTTCGAGGTTGAGCGTGCCGAAGGCCTGCTCGTACTGGGCCAGGTTCTGTCCGAGGACATTCCACACCGCCTTGGCCTGTTGCGGGCTGAGGAAGATGGCGTGGTGGTTGTGGATGGTGACCTCGTCGGGAGATTCGGCGGTCGCGGTGCCGAAGATGAGCTGGATGTCCCACACGCTCATGCGGACCTGGACGCTGTTGGCGTAGGTCTCGCGGTATTCGGCGTCCTGGACGACGTTCATCTGCGGCTGCTGGGGTGTCTGGGGAGCGGGTGTCATGATGCAACCAGATTACAGCCCGCGGCCTGCCGGGCGCACCCGGTGGGCCGGAAAGCCAGCGATTCGGCCGCGCGGCGGGCGCAACTCTCCGCCGAACCTTCGTGTTCCATCCAGTGCAGGTCGGAGTCTATACTAGCCAGCACGCGGCAGTCTGTGCGTCAACCTAAACCGCTGCTCACCCCAACCGGAGGACGAGTTCGATGAGATTCAGCAAATTCCTGCTTTCTGCTGCGGCCATAACCGCATTCCTGATCCTGGGCACCCTGCCCTCACAGGCTCAGGCCCCCGGCGACCATCCCCGTTATCTGCGCGCTCTCTCCAACCTGCGCCTGACGCGCGCCTACCTGGACCGCCTGACGCCAAACGAGGTCATCGACCAGGACTCGCAGCGTGCCATTGTCGAGATCGATGCGGCGATGCGGGAGATTCGCCATGCCGCCATCGACGACGGCCAACCGCTCAGCGTCCATCCGCCGATCGACGCCCGCATCACGCCCACCGACCGCTTCCACAAGGCGCGCGAAGCCGCAAATGCCGCCTGGGTCGATATCAATCACGAAGAGGACAACGAGTTTGCCCGCGGGCTCAAGCGCCGGGCGCTGACTCACATCGAGGAAGCCATCCGCATCGTGGACCTGATCATCCGGCGAATAGATCGGCGATAGGGCTTGACTATCAGCTTTCTGGTCTGTAAATGCAGGTCAAATCAGATGCGCCAGGGAGCTTGAGGTATCTGGTGCGGAAGGCGGGACTTGAACCCGCAAGCCTTTTGGGCGCTAGCTCCTAAGGCTAGTGTGTTTGCCATTTCACCACTTCCGCACTTCGACCTCTGCGCGCCAGGCGGGCGCAGAAGGCGGCAACCATCCCAAGAATGAAGGATTTCGGCGCGAATTGCAATCTCGGATTCGCGTCGTGCGGGCGGTCTTGCGGTTGCCCTACTGCCGGGCAACCGGCGCCTGCGTCACTTCGGCGGGCACCGTGGCGATGACCTCGGAGGCATCGGATACAGCCGAGGGCAGCGGCGCTTCCAGGGCCAGCTTGAGCACCTCGTCCATCGAATCGACGAAGTGCAGCTTCATCGAGTTCTTGATGTTGTCGGGCAGCTCGGCCACGTCCTTTTCGTTGGCGCGGGGCAGGATGGTCTCGAAGATGCCAGCGCGCAGGGCGGCCAGCAGCTTCTCTTTGAGCCCACCGATGGCCAGCACCTTGCCCCGCAGCGTGATCTCGCCGGTCATGGCGATGTCGCGGCGGACGGGGATGCGGGCCAGCGCCGAGGCCAGCGCCGTGGCCATGGTGATGCCGGCCGACGGTCCGTCCTTCGGAATCGCCCCCTCGGGCACGTGCAGGTGGATGTCGATGTTGCGGTAGAATTCGCGGCTCAGCCCCAGCGCCTGCGCCCGGCCGCGGATGTAGCTCAGCGCCGCCTGCGCCGACTCCTGCATCACGTCGCCCAGTTGTCCGGTGATGGTCAGCTTGCCCTTGCCGTCCAGCACCTGCACTTCGGTGGTCAGAATCGAGCCACCGACTTCGGTCCAGGCCAGGCCCGTCACCAGGCCGACCTCGCTCCTCTCGTGCACCTCGGAATCGCGGAAGCGCGCCACGCCGAGGAACTCGTGGATGTTCTTCGCGGTCAGCTCTTCCCTGTGCTTGGCCCCGCCCTTGACCACGCGCCGCGCCACCTTGCGGCAGACATTGCCGATCTCCCGCTCCAGGTTTCTGACGCCGGCTTCGCGCGTGTAGCTGCGGATGATCTCCAGAATCGCGTCGTCCTTGAATACGATGTTCTTTTCGCTCAACCCGGTCTGTTCGCGCTGCTTTTTCACCAGGTACTGGCGGGCGATCTCGAGCTTTTCGTTCTCCGTGTAACCCTGCAGCCGCAGCACTTCCATGCGGTCCTGCAGCGCCGGCGGAATGGTGTGCATCACGTTGGCCGTGGCGACAAAGAGCACCTGCGAAAGGTCGTAATCCACGTCCAGGTAGTGATCCTGGAAGGTCGAGTTCTGCTCCGGGTCGAGGACCTCCAGCAGCGCCGAGGCCGGGTCGCCGCGGAAGTCCGAGGCCATCTTGTCCACCTCGTCGAGCAGGAAGACCGGGTTGCGCGTCCCGGCGCGCTTCATATGCTGGATGATCTGGCCCGGCAGCGCTCCAATGTAGGTCCGGCGGTGGCCGCGAATCTCCGCCTCGTCGCGTACGCCGCCCAGCGAGAGCCGCACGAACTTGCGCCCGGTGGCCTTGGCGATCGACATGCCCAGCGAAGTCTTGCCCACGCCCGGAGGCCCGACGAAGCACAGGATCGAGCCCTTGGGGTTTTTCACCAACTGACGCACGGCCAGAAACTCGAGAATGCGCTCCTTGATCTTTTCCAAGCCGTAGTGGTCCGTGTTGAGCACCTTCTCGGCGTAGTCGATCGAGCGCGTCTCCTTCGAGCGCTTCTTCCACGGAACGGCCAGCAGCCAGTCGATGTAATTGCGGCTCACCGTGGACTCGGCCGACATGGGCGGCATGACTTCGAGTTTCTTGAGCTCGGCGATGGCCTTGTCCAGCACTTCCTTCGGCATGCCCGCGGCTTCGATCTTCTTGCGCAGCTCGTCGAACTCGCTCTTCTCGCCGCGGCCCAACTCCTTCTGGATGGCCTTGATCTTCTCGTTGAGGTAATACTCTTTCTGCGCGCGCTCCATCTGCCGTTTCACGCGCGACTGGATGTTGCGGTCCAGATCCAGCTTCTCGATCTCGATGTCGAGCACGTCGGCAATGCGCGCCAGCCGCGCCGCCGGGTCGAAGATGGCCAGCAGCTCCTGCTTCTCCTCGATGCCGAGCTGCAGGTTGGCGGCGATGGTGTCGGAGAGCTTGGCCGGCTCGTCCATGCGCACCGTGGCGATGATGGTCTCGTAGTTGAGCGACTGCTGCAACTTGACGTACTGCTCGAAGAGCCCGGTGACGCGCTGCATGAGTTGCTCCACAGCAGGCGTCATCTCGAAGTTGCTGCGCGCCACGCGCACCGTGGCCACGAAGAATCCGTCGCGATCGTTCACCTCGACGGCCTTGGCGCGCTCGACGCCCTCGACCAGCACCTTGATGTTGCCGTCGGGCATTTTGACGTTCTGCACGATGTTGCAGATGGACCCGACCTGGTAGATGTCCTTGGCCTTGGGGTCGTCGACGCTGGCGTCGTGCTGCGTGGCGAGAAAGATCTTACGGTCGCCGGTGAGAGCTTCTTCGAGGGCGCGGACGCTGGACTCGCGACCGACGACGAAGGGCGTCATCATGTGGGGAAAGATCACCATGTCCCGTATGGGCATCATGGGGAGCTTGCGGGACTCGGTCTTTGCACTCATGGGGACCCCGTTCGCCGGAGGCCGGCGCACTTACCCCTCCGGGGCGTGGACGGCTCCTTATCGGATTGTACAGCGGAACGGGATTCCCGTTTCGGCCTCTGGGCGCACGGCTGCAAGGGCCCGGCCGCTTCCCGGCGCGCTTGCCGCCGATTTGCAAATACCCGCTGGGAAGTGTTTCAATTGCGTTATTGAAACAGGGGTGCTCCACCGAGAGTGGGGCTGAGAGATACCCTCGAACCCGATCCGGGTAATGCCGGCGTGGGAAGTTTCCCGGGCACCTCGCCCTCCTTCCGCGATTCGCTCCGTGAGTTCCCTTGTTTCCCGCAGTTGGTAACCAGGGGTGCGCATGGCCATCTCCAGATTCCGTTCCTCGCTCGGCATGCTCGCTTGCGGCGCTGTGTTGGCAGCGGCCGTCTGCCTCTCCGCGCGGGCCGGGGCGCAGGAGACGCCGGCGCAGCCGAACCCGCCTGCCGCCGGGGCGGAGACTCCAGGCGCGCAAACCGCCGCAAAGGTGCCCCGCGTAACCACCACCGTCGTTGTCCGCGGTGACGTGAAGAGCACCTATACTCCCCTCCGCTTGCAGGCGGCCGACCTCGACGGCGCTTCCCTGAGCCTGGCCGAGATTCCTCTCTCGGTCTCCGCCGTCACCGAGTCGCTGCTTGCCGACCAGGGCGCGCGCCTGCTCTCGGACGCGGTCAAGAACGACGCCTCGGTGGGCGAAGACTACGCTCCGGTGGGCTACTACGGCGATTTCACCATTCGCGGCTTTCCCATCGACCTGGCCACGGCGATCCAGATCGACGGCATGACCGTCGCCGGCGAGCAGGATGTGCCGCTCGAAAACAAATCGCAGATCGAGTTCGTCAAAGGCATCGCTGGCCTGGAGAGCGGCGTTGCCTCGGCGGGCGGCGTGGTCAACTACGTCACGCGCAGCGCTCTCGCCGTGCACGGCCTCGACCTGGCCACCGACCATCGCGGCGGATCGTTCTCGGCGCTCGATTTCGGCCGCGCATTCCGCCGTACCGCTGGCTCGGGCGCGAGCTTTACCGTCGCCGGCGAGGACATTCACCCTTACGTGCAGCACGCCGCCGGCTGGCGTGGCATGGGCGCGGCCCGGCTCGACGAGGCGCCCGATGCGCGCACCCTACTCAGCGCGAACTTCGAATACCAGCACAAGGTCGAGCGCTCCGAGGCGGGCTATCAACTGCTCGGCGGCACGCAGATTCCAGGGCGGACCTTTCCTTCGACGATGCTCGGCTATCAGCCCTGGTCGAAGCCCAACATCTTCGATGCCTTCAACGCCGGCGTGCGCCTGAAGCGCGATTTCAACACCAATTGGTCGGCGCAGCTCAAGGGCTCGTACAGCCACTCTCTCGTCGACGACAACGTTATCTGGCCCTACGGTCCCGCCCTCGACGCGGGCGGCAACTCGCTCTGCCCCGCGGCGCCCGCCTACTTCTTCTGTCCCGACGGCAGCTACGAGATCTACGACTACCGCTCGCCGGGCGAGCTGCGCATCAACGCGGTGGGCGAGGCACTGGCGCAGGGCCGCTTCAAGACTGGCGCTGTCGAACATAACGTTGCCGGCGGCGGCGAACTCTTTCACCGCTCCGTCGACCTCTCGCCCACGATTGTCTACACCGCGCTCGGCGTTGAGAATATCTACCAGCCCAACATCCGCTACGCCGTCGAAAGTCCGTACCAGATCGCCAGCGCCGCCACGCTGGCCGACTTCAACCATCAACTCTCTGCGCTCGTTCAGGACCGCGCGCGCCTTCCCGGCGGCGTCGCGTTGCAGGCAGGCGGCCGCTACGCGCGTGTCACCGACTTCAACTACGCGCACGCGCGCACCGAATGGCTGCCGCAGTATGCAGCAAGCTGGACGCCGCAGCGGATCGCGGGCCCCGTGCATCCGCTCACGTTTTACGCCAACTACGGCGTGCTGCTTTCGCTGGGGCCGCAGGCGCCGTGGTGGGTCGACAACGCCAACCTGTTCCTGCAGCCCTACTTCACCCGCCAGGCCGAGGGCGGCGTGAAGTACGAGAGCCGCGTGCTGCTCACCGCGAGCGTTTTTCGCATGAGGCAGCCCTTCTTCTATCCGCGCGTGGTTCAGGCCGCCGACGCCTTCTGCACGGGCACCGTGAATCCCGGCGACCTCTGCTTCGAATCGCATGGCCACGAGACGCACACCGGCGTCGAAGTGGCCGCGCAGGGCAAGGCGGCAGAGTGGGTGCAACTGAACTTCTCGGCCGCCGCCATGCGCGCCAGGTCGGAGAGCACCGGCACGCAGGCCTTCGACGGCAAGCAGGTGATCAACGTGCCCAAGGTGCGCGCCGCGCTCACCGCGGACCTGGCCCCCGCATGGACGCACGGATTGCACCTGATGCCGGGCTGGAGCCTGGCCAGCCGCAAGCAAGCCACGCGCGACGACACGGTGAGCGTGGGCGGCTACAACCTTTTCAACCTCGGCGCGCGCTATACACCGGGCGGCGAGCAGGGCCGCGTCACGCTGCGCCTCTACGCGGACAACCTTCTCAACAAGCGCTACTGGAAAGACACCGGAGCCAGCTACGGCGACACCTTCATTCACCTGGGCGCGCCGGCCACCGTGCGGCTCTCCATGCATTACCGGTTCTAGGTCTCTGACCGCACGAAGTTATACCCATGCTGGGTGCCCCAGGTCTCGATTTTGAGACCTGGGAAAGCACGAACCCAAAGCACCAAACTACTCGGTCGAAGAACCAGAGTGGCGCACGAGGACGCATCGACGATGACCGAAACAGCAAGGACGCACGGGCTGGATGGAGCGCTGGTCGAGCCGGACTGGCCGCCGCTCGCCGCAGACGAGGTGCACGGCCTGCTGCGCGGCTTCGGATGCGCGGAGCCCGTCCAGATTCTCACCGTGAGTCCGCGTCCCTTCTCCGCGGCAAGCGTGGTTGCCTGCGGCGCCCGGCGCCTCTTCGTCAAGCGTCATCACCGCGCGGTGCGCAGCCGCGAGGGGCTCGGTGAAGAGCACCGCTTCATGGCGCATCTGCTGGCGCACGGCCTCTCGGTGCCGCGCGTGCTGGCCGATGGCAACGGCGAAACCGCCATCGAGCAGGGCGAGTGGACCTACGAAGTGCACGAGGTGCCCGCAGGCGTCGACCTTTACGCGGACGCGCTCTCGTGGACGCCCTTCTTCTCCAGTGCCCACGCGCGCTCCGCGGGAGAGGCGCTGGCGCGCCTGCATTGCGCGGCGGAAGGCTTCGACGCGCCACGCCGCCGCGTGCAGCCGCTGGTCGCCGGCTTCACCATCTTCGCGGGCGAAGATCCGCGCGCCGCGCTGGACGAGTACCTCGGCGCGCGTCCCGGCCTCAAGCGTTTCCCGTCCGCGCGCAGGACGTGCATCGCTGGACTGAATCTGCTCGCGCCGTTCCATGCCGAGTTGAAGCCGCTCTTGCCCGCGTTCAAGCCTCTGTGGACGCACAACGATCTGCACGGCTCGAATCTCCTTTGGGACAGCGACAGCGCGGATTCACGCGCGGTGGCCGTCATCGACTTCGGCCTCGCCGACCGCACCTGCGCCGTGCACGACATCGCCCAGGCCATCGAGCGCAGCATCGTCGAATGGCTCGATCTGCTGCCAGGCTCGGCTTATGCGGGCAGTGCTCGCGTTCACCTCGATCACCTCGCGGCCTTCCTCGATGGCTATGCCGCCGTGCGCCCGCTCGCCGCGCAGGAAGCGGCTGCGCTGGCGCCCATGACCGCGCTCTGCCACGCCGAGTTCGCGCTCACCGAGGCGGATTATTTCTGCACCGTTCTGCACTCGGACGAGAAGACCATGCTCGCGCTCGACGATTACCTCGCCGGCCATGCGCGCTGGTTCCGCGGCAACGACGGGCAACGGCTGCTCGATTGGATTCGTGCGTGGGCCGCTGCGCGCGAGCCGCGCCCTGCGGGAGTCTCCTCATGATCTGGCGCACGATCGTCGACTACCTGATTGCCAACCGCATGGAGCTTGCTGGATTCCTGACCACGGCCATCGGCATCTGGCTCACCACGCGCCGCCTGCTCATCTGCTGGCCGGTCGTGCTGGCCGCCGACATTCTCTACCTCGTGGTCTTCTATCGCGCGCGCCTCTTCTCGGACGCGCTCTTGCAACTGTTCTTCATCGCCTTCACGCTCTATGGCTGGTGGCATTGGTGGCGCGGCGTGCGCGAAGAGGGCGAGGTGCGCGTGGAGCCTTTGCCCATGCGCCCGCTGCTCGTGGCCGTCGCGCTCGGAGCCGCGGGTTCGCTGGTTCTGGGCTGGGTGATGGTGCGCGCCGGCGCCGCGTTGCCCTACCTCGATGCCGCGCTCGCCAGCTATAGCCTCGTCGGCAGTTGGTGGCAGGCGCGCAAGCACATTGCCAACTGGCGGCTCTGGATCGTGGTCAACCTGTTCTACATCGGCGAATACATTTACAAGGGGCTTGCGTTGACGGCGGTGCTCTACGCCGTGCTGGTGCTGCTGGCCGTTCTCGGCCTGCGCGACTGGCGCCGCGCCGCCGCCGCCGCAGCGGCTTAAATCGCGGCCTGCACCACATTGTGCAGCGGCTCTCCGCGCATATAGCGACGCAATTCGTCCGCCGCTACCTTCAACGAGCGCGGCGCAAACTGCGGTGTCGACGCGGCAACGTGCGGCGTTATCAGCACGTTCGGGCAGTTCCACAGCGGGTGGCCTTGCGGCAGCGGCTCGGGATCGGTCACGTCGAGAGCCGCCCGGATGCGGCCTGCCTGAAGCGCTTCCACAAGCGCATCGGTGTCCACGATCGGCCCGCGCGCGGCGTTGACCAGCAGCGCGCCCTGCCGCATCCGCTCCATCTGCCTGCGCCCCATCAGGCCGCGCGACTCCGCGGTGAACGGCAGAATGAGCACCACAATCTCGGCCCGCGGCAGAAGGTCGTCAAGCTCCGTCACCGCATGGACCAGCGGCTGGGTTCGCGCCGTGCGGGCCACGCGCAGCACCTCCACGCGGAAGGGCGCCAACATGCGCTCGATCTCCTGGCCGATCGATCCGTGGCCCACGATCAGCACGGTCTTGCCGGTCAACTCGTCGAGCATCACTGGCGGATAGAGCGCGCGCTTGTCGCCGGTGACCATCGAGTATCTCTCGCTCGCCTCGAAGCGCCGCTTCCAGAGGCCCTCGCGCTGCACGTCGTGGAAGAAAGGGAAGTTCTTGAGCGATGCCAGGATGGCGGTCAGCGTCCACTCGGCGGTGGGGATCGAGTGCGCGCCGCGTCCGTTGCAGATGGTCACGTGCGGGCCCACGGTCGCGGGAATCCACTCTGTCCCCGCCATCAGCGAGAGCACCAGGCGCACGCCGCGCAGCCGCGGCCACGCGCGCATCGCCCGCTTCGGATAGGGATCGGGAATCCACACGTCGATGGCAATCTCGGGCCCATCGCCGTCAGGAATCGGGATCAGCTCGACTTCCGCGGGAAAGTCGCCGGGAAACTCCGGGCTCAGGGAGGCAGGATAACCGACTCGCAACATGGCCTTTGCGGCGCGGGGGAAGCTGCGCCTGCCTCCCATGGTACACGGAACGCGGCTCCTTTTTGCACCGGGTTTACACTGCGAGTATGCGCCTCCGGGGCAACAGAACGTGGTCGCAGAACGAGCTGGCGGTCAGGCTGCGCGTGGCTCCGGAGAGGAAGCCGCGCCTGCTCAACTGGGAGCGCCAGCGGTTGCTGATCCACGCCGCCAAGACGGCGCTCTCCGCCGCGCTCTGCTGGTGGCTGGCCACGCGCTTCGGCCTCACCGACGGCTACTGGGGCGCCATCAGCGCCATCATCGTGCTACAGTCGAACTTCGGCGCCACCATCTCCGCCTCGCGCGACAGGCTGGTCGGCACGATGCTGGGCGCGGTGCTTGGCTTCGGATTCACGCTCTTTTGGACCCTGCCCTGGAACTACATCCTGGCGCTGCTGGCCGCCATCGTCCTCGGCGGTCTGCTCGGCATGAGGTCCAGCTCGCGCTTGGCCGGTGTCACCATCACCATCGTCATGCTGGTCAGGACCGGCTCGCACTGGACGCTGGCGCTGCACCGCGTCATCGAGGTGCTGCTGGGCATCGTCGTGGCCGTGCTTGTCTCCACACTGGTTTTTCCCGATCGCGCCCGCCTGCGTCTGCGCGACGGACTGGCGCAGGAGTTTCTTCTGCTGGGCGCATTCTTCGAGGCCATCCTCGAAGGCTTCCGCGGCTCGCCGCCGGCCAACCTGGCTCAATTGCGCGAGGAGGTGCTGACGCGGATACGAGCCAACAACCAGCTGCTCGAAGCCTCGCGCAACGAGCCTTCAGGCGGTCCCGGCTGGCGCGAGGGCCTGGGCACGCTGGCGCAGTTCGGACGCTCGCTCTCCGACGAGTTGATTGCCCTGGAACTCGCTGTCAAAGGAAGCCACGAGGATGGCTACGTTCTGCAGTTGGAACCTGCGCTCGGCCAGCTTGCGCTCGATATCCGCAACGGCTTCCATTACGTGGCCTCCTGCATCCATCAGTGGCGCTTCCACGTGCCCCCGCCTGGACTGCTGCTCGAAGAGGATATTGAGAACCTGGAGGCGCGCATGGCCCAGGTGCGCCACACTGGCGCGCAGTATTCGCAGGCCGAGATTCTCCGCGCCTATGCCGTGCAGCTTCACCTCAAGCAGATTGCGCAAACGCTGCGCGCCTCGCGTGTTGAGACCAGCCGCGCCATCGGCGAGGCCGGGCAGCAAACCAACACCCCTGCCGCCGCCGGCAAGCGCGGCGCGCGGAAACAGAGCGGCGAGGAAAGCGAGCACTCCGCGAGCGAGTAGCCTCGGCTCAGACCTCGATCAGGTTGGTGTAAACGGCCATCCCTACCACGGCATCGGCGCCCAGCGCGTCGAGCGCGTCCACTTCCTGCTGGCTGCGGATGCCGCCGGCAACGATAAGCTGCCGCTTAGTCAGCTTGCGCAGGCGCGCGGCTACATCGATCGGGAATCCCTTCAGCATTCCCTCGCCGTCGACGTGCGTGTAAAGGAAGGCCGCGGCATAAGGCTCGAGCAGCGGAATGGCCTCGTCCGGCGTGAGATTCACTTCAGCCTTCCAGCCCTTGACGGCAATGCGCCCGTTCTTCGTATCGATGCCGGCAACCATGCGCCCGACGCCGATCGCGTCTGAGACCTCAGCGGCGAAATCCGCATTCACGGAGCCCTCCGCCGTGAAGAGCGCGGAGCCCAGAATGACGCGGCGCGCGCCTGCATCCAGCACCTGGCGTGCGCGCTCCATCGTGTGAATGCCGCCTCCAGCCTGCACCGGCAGCCGCCTGGCAATCTGCGCCACCAGCGCCGAGTTGTCGCCCTGGCGCATCGCCGCGTCCAGGTCGATGAGCTGCACCATCGGGTATTTGGCGAACTTCTCGATCCAGTATTCGAAGTCGTCGAAGGCGAGGCGCAGCTTCTCGCCCCGCACCAGTTGCACAATGCGCCCGCCCAGCAGATCGATGGATGGAATCAGCATGGAAGCCTCACGGAGACGCCCGCGTGGGCCAGATCCTCTTTGAGCGAGCGCGCGCTCGAAACGCCGAAGTGAAAGATGCTTGCGGCCAGCGCGGCGTCCGCCTTGCCGCGCGCAAAGACATCGACAAAGTGCGCAACCGTACCTGCTCCGCCCGAAGCAATCACGGGGATGTTCACGGCTTCGCTCACGGCAGCGGTCAGCTCGCAATCGAACCCGGCGCGCGTGCCGTCGGCGTCCATCGAGGTCAGAAGTATCTCTCCTGCGCCGCGCTGCTCAGCCTCGCGCGCCCACTCCACCACGCGGCGGCCGGTCGGTTTGCGGCCTCCCTGCACGTAGACCTCGGCCTCGCGCACCGGGTCGGCGGCGCGCGGATCGCGGCGCGCGTCGATGGCCACCACCACCGCCTGCGCTCCGAAACTACGGCCGATCTCGTCGATGAGCGCGGGATGAGAGAGTGCGGCGGAGTTGATGCTCACCTTGTCGGCGCCCGCGTCGAAGACCTGCCCCGCGTCGCGCGCCGAGCGGATGCCGCCGCCCACGCAGAAGGGGACGAAGAGTTCGCGTGCGGTGCGGCTCACCGTGTCGAGCAGCGTCTGCCGGCGCTCATGCGTGGCGGTGATGTCGAGCAGTACGATCTCGTCTGCGCCCTCGCGGGCGTGACGCGCCGCCAGCGCTGCCGGGTCGCCGGCATCGACAAGATCGACGAACTGCACCCCCTTGACCACGCGCCCTGCGTGCACGTCGAGGCAGGCGATGATGCGCTTGGTCAGCATGATTCTACCCCCGGCTTCCAGTCGAGAAAGTTGTCGAGAATCCGCAAGCCGGCCGCTCCGGATTTTTCCGGATGAAACTGAACACCGCAGACGTTGCCTCGCTCGACCGCAGCGGCGAACGGCTCGATATACGTCGTCGTGGCCGCGCAATCCGGCGTGACCGGCGCGCGATACGAGTGCGTGAAATACACATGCGCTCCGTCTTCGATGCCAGCCAGAAGGCGCGATCCAGGCCGGACCGCGAGCGAGTTCCAGCCGACGTGCGGCACCTTCTCGCGCCCTTCGGGGAAGCGCGTGCACGCCTCGGCGAAGTGCGCCAGACCCGGCTGCCCGGGTGCCTCGCTCGATCCCGCGAAGAGCCACTGCATGCCAACGCAGATGCCGAGGTAGGGCACGCCGCGCGCGATGGCCGCGCGAATCGCGGCTGTCAGCCCAGTCTCGTCGAGCCTGCGCGTCGCCGCGAAGTGGCCCACGCCCGGCAGGACAATGCGCTCGGCGCTCTCGACCACTGCAAGGTCGCCGTCGGTCACGATGGTCTCCGCGCCCAGATGCCGCAGAGCTTTCAACACCGAGGTCAGGTTGCCGGCCTTGTAATCGATGACGGTGACCCGCATCAGAGCAGTCCCTTCGTCGAGGGCAGCATCTCGCCCAGTTGCTTGTCGCGCGAGCAGGCCACGCGCATGGCCCGCGCAAACGCCTTGAAAATGGCCTCGATTTTGTGATGGTTCGAGCGGCCGTACATGGTCTTCACGTGTACGTTGGCGCGCGCGCCGCGGGCAAAGCCTTCAAAGAAGTCGGTTACAAGTTCTGTCTGCAGGTCGCCTACAAGCCGCGTGCGCACCTTGGTCTCCACGGCGAACGCGGCCCGTCCGCTTAGATCGACCGCGGCGATGGCCAGCGTCTCGTCCATCGGCATCAGGAAGTAGCCGGCGCGCAGAATCCCGCGCTTGTCGCCGAGTGCGCGATCGAAGGCCTCGCCCAGCGCGATGCCGACGTCTTCGACCGTGTGGTGCTGATCCACGTCGAGATCGCCGTCGCACTTCAGTTCGAGATCGAATGCGCCATGACGGGTGAAGAGTTCGAGCATGTGATCGAAGAAGCGGATGCCGGTCGAGACTGTGTATCTGCCGCTGCCCTCGATGGTCAGCGCGATCGCGATGCGGGTCTCGGTGGTGTTGCGTTCGAAGGACGCCCGGCGAGGGTCGGCAATCGGTTCGGCTGCGTCGTTCATCGGGTTGCTCCCATGTCTTTAAGGAATGCGATCGTCTCGTGCAAAGCCACTGCCGCTTCGCGCATCTGCGCGCGTGTGCCGATGGTGATGCGCACGCGGCCGTCGCAGCCGGGGTCGCTCGAGCGGTCGCGCACCAGCACGCCCGCCGCGCGCATTTGGCGTACAAACTCCGCATGGCGCGCGCCGATCTCCACCAGCACGAAGTTCGCGTGGCTCGGCCAGCGGCGGACCCCCGCGCGGTCGAGTTCCGCTTCGAACTCCGCGCGCGCGGCCAGCACTTCGGCGACGTACCAATCGAGATACTCGCTGTCTTCGAGCGCCGGCGGCAGGCACGCCAGCGCCAGCGAGTTGACGCTGTAAGGCGAGAGCACGCGCCGTATCCAGCGCATTGTTTCCGCCGGTCCGGCGAGCAATCCGAGGCGCAGGCCGGCCAGTCCGTAGGCCTTTGAGAAGGTCCGCGCCAGCATGAGGTTCGGCACGGTGCCGATCCAGTCCGCCACCGTCTCGCCGTGAAAGTGGAAGTACGCTTCGTCGATGAGCACCACCGCGTGCGGCGCCTTCGCGGCAATCTCAGCGATCTGCGCGCGTGTGGCGATGGAACCCGACGGGCTGTTCGGATTTGCAATCGCAACGATCTTGGTGCGCGGTGTAATGGCGGCGAGCAATCGCTCGAAGGGAAATTGGAGATCGTCTGCGGCCTGCACCGTCACAATGCGGGCATCGGTCGCCGAGGCGTAGACCTCGTACATGGTGTAGGTCGGAACTGGAAGCAGCAACTCGTCTCCGGCATCGAGGAAGGTCTCAAAGAGGATGTGGATTGCCTCGTCGACGCCGTTGGTCAAAGCCACCTGTGCCGCGTCGAGGCCGAGATGCGCCGCCGCAATGGCCTCGATGGGCTCGCGCTCTGGATAGCGCGTCAACTCGTCCGCGGAGACGCGCCCGAGCACCTCGCGCACGCGCGGCGAGCAGGCTACGGTGTTCTCGTTGAAGTCCAGGCGCAGCAGGTCGCGGCAGCCGAGAGGAGGATGGTACTCCTTCATTGCCTGCACGCGCGCGCGTGGCGCGGGAGCTGCAAATCGAGAGGCGACAGTCATGCGGACCTCCTTCTGGTGAGCCGCTCGCGGATGGCCTCGGCGTGGCCGGTGAGACCTTCGGCATCGGCTAGCAGCGCGGCGTGCGGCCCGAGAGCGCGGAGCGCCTGCGCCGAGTACTGCTGCACGGTGATGAGCTTCACGAAGTCGTTGACGCTCAAACCGCCGCGCACGCGCGCCATGCCGCCGGTGGGCAGCGTGTGATTGGGTCCGGAGATGTAGTCACCCATGGGCTGCGCCGACCAGCGTCCGATGAAAACGCTGCCTGCATCGGTGACCCAGTCGAGGTCGCCCGGCGCATCGATCGTCAGGTGCTCCGGCGCCAGGCGGTTGGTGATGGCGTGCGCCTCGTCGAGCGACGCGGCTACGATGGCCAGTCCATTGCTGTCGAGAGACTGGCGCGCAACCGCGTTGTTGCGGCTGCGGCGGCGCGTTGCGGCGACAACCCGCCGCGCAAGTTCCGTGCGCGTGGTGATGAAGACAGCCAGCGCCTCGGGGTCGTGCTCGGCCTGCGCAACGAGGTCCGCGGCGATCTCTTCGGGATTGCCGCTCTCGCTGGTCACGACAATCTCAGTCGGGCCGGCCAGCATATCGATGGCGCAATCGAAGGCGACCATGCGCTTGGCCGCGGTCACGTAGAGATTGCCCGGGCCCGCGATCTTGTCCACGCGCGCGATGGTCACAGTGCCGTAGGCCAACGCGGCCACAGCATGAGCGCCGCCGAGCCGGTAGAACTCGGTGATGCCCAGCATGTGCGCGGCGGCAAGGGTCTCCGGCGCGGGTTTGGGAGAGACGGCGACGATGCGCGCGACGCCCGCAACCTGCGCGGGAATCGCGGTCATCAGCAGCGTGGAGGGCAGCGGATGGCGGCCGCTCGGTACATAGCAACCCACCGAGCCGAGCGGGCGCACCAATTGGCCTGTGACGAGTCCGGGGACCGGCGACTCGCTCCAAGATGCGGGCAACTGGCTGACGGCGAAAGCGCGAATCTGCCCGGCGGCCGTGGTCAGCGCGAGGCGCAGTGCGGCGGGGCACGATTCCCACGCCGCGGCCATCTCCTCGGGGCCGATGCGCAGTTCCCCGGCTCCGGCGAGCCCATCGAGCTTCCGCGCGTAACGAAGCAGAGCCCGGTCGCCCTGCCTGCGCACATCCGACACGATGCGCCGGACGGCGGGCGTCACGACATCGAGCGCCGCGCCTCCCCGCCGTTCGAGCGCGGCAATCAGCGCCTCTGTCTCGCGCGCTCCACGTCCCCTGGTGCGGATCGTCTTCATCTCATGCTCCGGTTATAGAACGACCTTGTTGAGCGGGTACTCGACGATGCCCGTTGCGCCCGCCGCCTTCAGCCGCGGCATCACGTCGCGTGCCACGCGCTCCTCCACGATGGTGTTCACCGCGACCCACTCCGAGTTGCTCAGGTCGGAAACGGTGGGCGAGTTGAGCGCGGGAAGCACGGCCAGCACCGCCGCCAGATTCGCGCGCTCCACGTTGAGCATCAGCCCCACCTGCGACTGCGCGTCGATGGCGCCGCGCAGCATGAGCGCAATTTGGTCGATCTTCGTGCGCTTCCACTCGTCGGCCAGCGCGTCGTTGCTGGCGATCAGGTGCGTCTCGCTCTCCATCACCGTGTCGATGATCTTCAGATGATTGGCCTTGAGCGAACTGCCGGTCTCGGTCACTTCGACAATGGCGTCGGCCAGCATGGGCGGCTTTACTTCGGTGGCGCCCCAACTGAATTCCACCTTGACGTTCACGCCCTTGGCGGCGAAGTAGCGCTTGCTCACTTCCACCAGTTCGGTGGCAACGATCTTGCCTTCCAGATCCTCGGCCTTCTCGAAGCCGCTGTTCTCGGGCACCGCGAGCACCCAGCGCACCTTGCGGCGGCTCTGCTTGGCGTAAGTGAGCGTGGTGACGCTGGAGACAGCGAGTCCGCTCTCGACCACCCAGTCGATGCCGGTCAGGCCGGCGTCGAGAACGCCGTGTTCGACGTAGCGCGCCATCTCCTGCGCGCGAATCAGCATGCACTCGATCTCGGTGTCGTCGATCGAAGGAAAGTAAGAGCGGCCGTCGGCGTAGATGTTCCAGCCGGCGCGCTTGAAGAGGGCGATGGTGGCCTCCTGCAGGCTGCCCTTGGGGATGCCGAGACGAAGTTTGTTAGCCACGGGATTCCTCTTTCTGCGCGTCTGGGGCGCATGCAATGGGTTTAGTGAAGCAACTGACCGTGCCTTCGTGGCAGACCAGGCCGTCGCCTTCCACCTCGACGCGGAAGAGCAACGTGTCGTTGTCGCAGTCGGTGGAAGCGGAGACGATGCGCAGCCGGTTGCCGCTGGTCTCGCCCTTCATCCACAGCTTCTGGCGGGTGCGGCTCCAGAAGGTGACGAAGCCGCTTTGCAGGGTCTTCTCGTAGCTCAAGGGGTTGAGGAAGCCCAGCATCAGGACCTCGCCGGTGCGCGCGTCCTGCACGATGCCAGGAACGAGGCCGTCCATCTTTTCGAAATCGATTATCGGGTTGCTCATACTGTCCATTTCCGGTTTGGATTTGTGCACGAAAAAGCCCACCGGCTGGTTCGCCGGCGGGCTTGTGGTTTCTTCGATCTCTCTGGCCTGCTAGTTCAGGCCACGACAGTCCGCCGGCATGGATCTCCCGTGATGGTGGCGATGGCCGGGATGGCGGTGGATCTGCATCTGCTTCCCAGCCTACACGCGGCCTTCGCCCGGTGTCAAATCTCTTGCGTGCGGTCACAGCGCCGACGCATCGAGATGGACCAATCTCGCTGGATGCAAAGCGGGGCGGTGCTGTGAGAAGCGAGTGTGGACAATCCCCTGAGTACCTTGCTGAAATGATTGGGAGCGCCAGAGTTGGCAGGAATCGTGGCGACCATCGACGTTGTGGGCCGCCAGGGTTTGATGGCCCGCCGGATCGCGGAAAAGAGGGCCGGCTGCGTGCTGGCGCCCAAGGGCAATCGTGGCCTGCTCGTCGAGCAGGTCAGAGACTCGTTTCTGCTTCAGGACTCCGGCGCGGCCGTCGAGAACGTCGACTGCGGCCACGGACGCGTGGAGCAGCGCCCCTGCGCGGTGATCGCCGGCATGAGCATGATCGACAACGCCGCGGAATGGGCCTCGCTCAAGGGGCTGGTGCGCATCGAAAGCGAGCGTTACCACAAGGCCATGGGCAAGAGTGAACGCGAGACTCGGCGGGTGACCCACGCGCGTCTTTGGGGAGGTCAAGGCCGGGCCCCCGCCGACTTAGCTGCGTACTGACCATTGCGCCATTGGTCCCATAACTTCGGACGGTGCGCCGGGGCTGCGCGGCGGCGTGCAATTGGCGCGCTCAGCTCGTCGCCTTCTTCACCAGCGCGCCGATCCTTGCCTCCTCGGTGGTACTCAACTCCTTCAGCGCAAAAGCGGTTGGCCACATGGCGCCTTCGTCGAGGTTGGCCTCGTGCATAAAGCCGAGCGTCGCGTACCTGGTGTTGAATTTCTGCGCGCTTTGGAAGAAACAGACGATCTTGCCGTCCCTGGCATACGCGGGCATCCCGTACCAGAGTCTCGGCGCAAGGGCTGGCGCGTTGGCTTTGACGATTGCATGGAGCCGCTCGCCTATGGAGCGATCGGGTTCCGGCATTTCGGCGATCTTCGCCAGCAAAGCGGCTTCAGGGTCGGCCTGCTTCGCGGCTTTCTTCGCCGCCAGGTTCGTGGTCTTCTTCGTTTTGTCCGTCGTCTTCTTCTCAGCCATGGCGCCTCCGCACGTCCGCGAAACCCTTCAACATCTCTGCCGATCCCATTCTTATACGGCGCCGCCGCTCTTCGCTGGAAACAGGACGCCGATGGTGCGGCTTTGCGGCCGCAGCGCCCACGATGTCACGCAAAAGCCAGTGAGGATGAGCGGAGCGATGACGTGAAAGCCGTAAGCGCCATAGCCGCCAACCGCCGCGCAGGATACGGCCGCCCCTGTCAGGTCAAAGAAGATGCCGGCATAGGCCCATTCCTTGAGCCGCGGAAAACGCGGCCATAGGATCGCAATGGCTCCAAGCGCCTTCCAAACCCCCAGGATGGCGAAGAAGTACATTGGGTAGCCAAGGACGGGCACTACGCCATGGGGTTTGCCCAGATATTGCGCCACCTGCGCGACACCGCCGCCCCCGATAAAGAACGCTACGAGGATGGTCGTAACCCAGTAGACGATGGTCTTTGCTTTCATGGTCAGTCCAACCCTCCGACGATACGCTCCAGATTGCCGAAGAACCTCTGCCAACCGTAATTTGCACCCTGATAAGCTGCCTGCTGATCGGGTCCGAAGCCGGATTGCTCCATGCGAACGTGGGTGCCCCCCTCTGTTGGAGTCAACGTCCAGAGCACCACCCACTGAAGCCCGCCGGCGGCTTCGCCGCCTCCAATGCCCCAGTGATAGGACAGGCGCTTAAATGGCTCGACGACCAGCACCTCGCAATCGACCACACCGTTCCAGTTCGGCATGGGGTCGGCGCGGAACTGGAACCTCCGCCCGACCACCGGCTCGAAGTCGTTCTTCATCATCCACTGCGTGAGGAGCGGGCTCTCGGTCAGCGCGCGCCACAGCTTCTTCGGCGGGTGGGGAAATACCCTCTCGATCACCAGGGTGCGTGTGCTCTCGGCTGGATTGCTCACGATTCCATCCTTTCCAAAACTGCTTCAAGGCGGTCAAACCGCTCGCGCCAGAAGGCGCCGTAGTGATCGAGCCAGTCCACCATCGGCGCCAGCGCATCGGGCTGCGCGCAATAGTGAGTTTCGCGTCCCTCGTGGCGATGCCGTACCAGCTTGGCCCGCTTCAGCACCCTCAGGTGCTTGGAGACAGCCGGCTGGGAGACGCCCGCAAAGCGAGTCAGTGCGTGGACGGTCTGTTCGCCCTGCCGGGTCAACTCCTCGAAAATGGCCCTGCGGGTCGGATCGGCGAGAGCCCGGAAAACGGGATTGGCTTTGGACGTCGTCACACACCCAAAACCATAACCATATGGTGATTGGTTGTCAAGAAGAAATTGACGCAATTCCAATCGGCGGGTGGCCCACCGAGGCTTCTCGGGAATTCCACTCCCTACACCGGTTCCAGAATAGCTGTACCCCGAAAGCAGTGCGCTCAAGTGGCGTTTTCCTCAAGAAAACGCCACCTTGCACGATGCAGCAAGGGCACGTAGATTCTGGAACCGGTCTAATAAACCCCGGGCGCCCCGTTCCTGCATTGTTCTCCATCGCAAGCGTGCAATCCGCAACCACCCTCCGGCCACCTTTTGCCCCGATTCCTTTCCTCATGCCGCCCACTCCGAACCGAATCTGCCTGGGTCGACTGGGATTCGTGCCCTCCCGCCCTTTCCACGATGAAACCTTGGAAAGGATGGGCGCCCTCAGCTTTGTGGCTGGATCAAGGCTGGGCCCCCCGCCACCTGCGTTCGGAGACGACGGAGCTTGCGGAACAAAGTGCCTGCCTTGCTCGTACGTGCCTTTGGATGGCGCCTGGAGAAACCGGCCCATTCCTGAGAGCTCGATCCAAAGCGGTCGATTCGGCCTCTGAATCCTCCCTACGAATTCCGCGCGCGGGCGTCTCGCTTGTAGCGGCGCGGAGACCGGAGTAGACTTCCACCGACTGCCCGTCTTCCCATTCCGTTGGCTTGAAAACCCGCAAGAAGAAAGGAACTGAAACGTATGAAGGCCTTCCTACGTATCCTGTCGTGCCTTTTGCTGCTTGTTCCGGCTGCCGGAGCGCAGGCGAAGAACGCCGCAGGGCCTCCGCCCCTGATCGATCGCGAACTGATCTTTGGCAATCCCGAGATTGCCGCCGCCGAGCTTTCTCCCGATGGACAGTACCTGGCGTTCATGAAGCCGTGGAAGGACACACGGAATGTGTACGTAAAGGGTGTGAGCGAGCCATTCAGCGCGGCGCGGTTGCTGACGACGGAAACAAAGCGGCCCATTGCCGGATATCTGTGGACGCGGGACAGCAAGTACATTATTTTCGCCAAGGACAACGACGGGGACGAGAACTTCAACGTCTATGCTGTCGATCCGGCGGCCAAGCCGGCCGCGGGCGCGGATGCACCGGCTTCGCGCGACCTGACCGGCCTGAAAGGCGTGCGGGTGATGCTCTACGAGGCTCCCAAGAGCGACCCGGACATCGTCTATATCGGCCTGAACGACCGGGACAAGGCCTGGCACGACCTTTACAAGCTGAGAATCTCGACCGGGGAAAAGACGCTGGTGCGCAAGAACACGGATCGAGCGGTCGGCTGGGTCTTCGATCTGAAGGGCGAGTTACGGCTGGCCGTGCGCAACGCCGACAACGGCGACACCGAGATTCTGCGCGTGGACGCCGACAAGATGACCAAGGTGTATTCGTGTTCGGTCTTCGAGACCTGCGGGCCGGTCCATTACGCCACGGACGGCAAGCGCGTGTACATGGAGACCAACAAGGACGAGGACCTGGTTTCGCTGGTCCTCTTCGACCCGGCGACGGGCAAGACGGAAAAGGTGGACTCCGATCCCAAGGGCAAGGTGGACCTGGGCGGAGCCCTTTTCTCCGAGGCGACCGATGAGCTGGTGGAGACCTGGTACGTGGACGCCCGCGTACGGACCTACTTCCAGGAGAAGGCGTTCGGCGAGGACAACCACTGGCTGGAGCATCGTTTTGCCGGCAAGGACATCGACGTGGTTTCGCGGACGCGGGACGAAAAGACATGGCTGGTGACGGTTGTGGCGGATACCGAGCCGGGACAGACGTACATCTTCGAACGCAAGACGCGCACCCTGATTCCGCAATACAACGTCCGGGAGAAGCTGCCGCGGCAGGACCTGGCCGAGATGAAGCCGGTGACGTACAAGTCTTCCGATGGATTGGAGATCCCGGCGTATCTGACGCTGCCGAAGGGTGTCGCGGCGAAGAACCTTCCGGCGATTCTGCTGCCGCACGGCGGGCCGTGGGGACGCGACGAGTGGGGCTACAACACGCTGGCGCAATTCCTGGCCAATCGCGGCTACGCGGTGCTGGAACCGAACTTCCGCGGCTCGACGGGCTATGGGCGGAAGTTTCTGGACGCGGGCAACCTGGAGTGGGGCCGCAAGATGCAGGACGACGTGACCTGGGGCGCGAAGTACCTGATTGCGGAAGGGATTGCCGATCCGAAACGAGTGGGGATCATGGGCGGGTCGTATGGCGGCTACGCTACGCTGGCCGGGGTGACGTTTACGCCCGATCTTTACGCGGCGGCGGTGGACGTTGTGGGGCCGTCGAACCTGATCACGCTGATGGAGTCGATTCCTCCCTACTGGGAGGCGGCGCGCAAGATGTTCGCGATGCGCATGGGCGACGTGAGCACGGCCGAAGGCAAGGCGCTTCTCAAGGAGCGCTCGCCGCTGAATTCGGTGGACAAGATCAAGACTCCGCTGCTGGTGGCGCAGGGGGCAAACGACCCGCGCGTGAACCGGCGCGAAGCCGAGCAGATTGTGATTGCGCTGCGGGATCGCGGCTTTGCCGTGGAGTACATCCTGGCCCCGGACGAAGGGCACGGTTTCGCGCGGCCGATCAACAACCTGGCGCTGTACATGGAGGCGGAGAAGTTTCTGGCGGCGCACCTGGGAGGGAGATTCCAGGAGGGCGGTTCCGCCGAATCGGTGGCGCGGCTGAAGGAGATCACGGTCGATCCGAAGACGGTGGTGTTGACCAGGAAAGTGGACGCTGCCGCGGTGGGTCTGCCCAAACCGGCCGTGGAGTTGCAGGCCGGGACCTACCACTATGACGTGAAGATCGAAGCCGGCGGCCAGACGATGAACCTCAAGATCACCACCACAATTCAGGATGGTGGCGCTGCCTGGACCGCAACCGATCGGATGGAAACGCCCGCCGGCGCGGTCACCGATACGGCAACCATCGAGAAGTCCACTCTGATTCTGCGCAAGAGGAATGTGGTGCAGGGCCCGGTGACGATCGATCTGGACTTCTGCGGAGACAAGGCGGCCGGCAAGATGAGCATGAACGGTCAGGATCGGCCGGTCTCGGCCGATCTCGGCGGGCCTCTCTTTGCCGATGCTGCCGCCGGGGACCAGGTGATTGCGTGCCTGCCGCTGGCCGAGGGATACTCGACGACCTTCCGCAACTTCGACATTCAGTCGCAAAAGGTAAAACTGCTGGAACTGAAGGTCGCGGGCGTTGAAACGATAACCGTGCCGGCGGGAAAATTCGACGCCTACCGAGTGGAGATCGCATCGGCGGATGGCGGCTCGGACAAGAAGACAATCTGGGTGGCAAAGGACAGCCGTAAAGTGGTGAAGGGCTCCGCCGTTGTGGCTGCGATGGGAGGAGCCGTGGTCACTCAGGAACTGACTGAGTAACTTCGATTGCTCCAGAACTTGTGCGGTAACCGGGCAGGCCCGTTTCGCGTTGCGGCGAAAGGGCCTGCTTTTTGTTGCCGCGACCGGCAGTGCTCAAGGCGCGAGGCTCGCACGTCAGGAAGCACGAACTCTGGGCGATGCGGCCGCAGGATGCGGAATCGCCAGCGCACTGATAGGCAGCAGGGCAGTACCCATTCGCATTTCGCGCGAAACCACTTCCGCGCGATTGCCCGCCCGGCCGGGAAGGCGCGCTACTCCCGCACGCCGATCCCCAGCGCCTTCATCTTGCGGTAGAGGTGGCTGCGCTCCAGGCCCAGCAGTTCGGCGGCGTGGCTGATGTTGTTGCGGGCTTCCTCGATCTTCTTCAGGATGTACTCGCGCTCGTAGGCGTCGCGCGCCTGCTGCAGCGAGCTGAACTCGCCGTGCCCCCGGCCCCCGGCCTTCTGCGTCAGCGGCGGCAGGTGCTTGCGCTCGATTCGATGCGCCTTGGGGTTCAGAATCAGCACCCGTTCGATCACATTCTTCAGCTCGCGGACGTTGCCCGGCCAGCGGTACTCGGCCAGCGCCTCCACCGCGTCGTCGCTGATTTCCACCCGCGGCCTGCCGTACTGCCGGCCGAACTCGGCCAGAAACTCCCGCGCCAGCAGCGGAACATCCTGCTTGCGCTCCCTCAGTGGCGGCACAAAGAACGGAACCACGTTCAGCCGGTAGAAGAGATCCTCGCGGAAGTTGCCCTTGGCGATCTCCTCCTCGAGATTCTTGTTGGTCGAGGCGATCAGCCGCACGTCCACGCGCAGCGGCTGCGTGCCGCCCACGGGCGTGAACAACTGATCGTCGAGCGCGCTGAGCACCTTGGCCTGGGTCTTCAGGCTCATGTCGCCGACCTCGTCCAGAAACAGCGTCCCGCCGTCGGCCCGCTCCAGCGTCCCCCGCTGCTCCGGCGGCCCGCCCGGCTGCACCCCGTGCCGGTAGCCGAAGAGCTCCGCCTCGATGTGCGCCTCCGGAATCGCCGCGCAGTTCAGCTCCACGAAGACGCGGTCCCGGCGCAGGCTCTCGGCGTGAATGGCTCGCGCGATCAGCTCCTTGCCCGTGCCCGATTCGCCGTAGATAAGCACCCGTCCGTTGGTGGGCGCCATCAGCCGGATCTGCTGACGAAGCGCCTTCACCGGCACGCTCTCGCCGGTCAGCACCGTGCTCGCGGAGAACTGCTTCTTGAACTCGAGATTCTCCGTCCGCAGCCGCCGCGCCTCCACGGCGTTCTTGATCACGATCAGCGTCCGGTCCAGCGATAACGGCTTCTCCAGGAAGTCGTACGCTCCCAGCTTGGTGGCCTTCACCGCGGCTTCGATCGTCCCGTGCCCGCTGATGATCACCACCTCCGGCCGCCGCTCGGCCGCCAGCTCCCGGATGTCCCCCAGCACGTCCAGCCCGTCGCGGTCCGGCAGCCAGATGTCCAGCAGCACCACATCCCAGGTGGCGTCTTCCAGCAGCACCAGCGCCTCGGCCGCCGTGGCCGCGCCCGCCACTCCGTAGCCTTCCTCGCGCAGAATCTCTTCGAGCAGCGAGCGAATCTCCGCCTCGTCATCCACCACTAGTACGTGGTTCATTGCCGCTTCCCTCCCGGCTCACCTGCCGCTTCGCTCTTGGATGCAACGGCTGCGGTCGGCGCTGCCTCCGCCGGCGCGTCCGGGATCTGTGGTTCCGGGGCCAGCGCCAGCGGCAGCCGCAGCAGGAAGCGCGCCCCCTTGGGCGAATTCGACTCGGCGCGCAGTGACCCGCCGTGCTCCTGCACGATCTTGGCCGCAATCGAAAGCCCCAGCCCGGTCCCGCGGTGCTTGGTGGAGTAAAAGGGCAGGAAGAGCCGCTCGCGGATCTCGTCCGTCAGCCCGTGCCCGGTGTCGCTCACGGCCACCTCCACGGCCAGCCCGTCCTCGCTCAGCCCGCTGCTCACGCGCAGCACCCGCAGCAGGCTGCCCTGCATCGCCTCGGCGGCGTTGTCAATCAGGTTGGCCAACGCGCGCCGGATGCCCTCCGGGTCGGCCATCACCGGCGGCAGACCCGGTTCCAGCCGCCGCTCCACGGTGATCCCGTCAAGCCGCCCGGCAAAGAGCGTCAGCGCCTGCTCGGACACCTCGTTCAGGTCGCACAGCTTCGGCTGCGGCGCAGGGAACTGCGCCAGCGCGCTGAACTGGTCCACCAGCGTGCGCAGCGTCCCCACGCACCCCAGGATCACCTCCGCGCACTTGCGGATAATCGCCGGTGAATCCGGAAGCGCGCGGTCCAGATGCCGCCCGATCCGCTCCGCAGAGAGCGCGATCGGCGTCAGCGGGTTCTTGATCTCGTGCGCCACGCGCTGCGCGACTTCCTTCCACGCCAGTTGCCGCTGGGCCCGCAGCAGCTCCGAGGTGTCTTCCACCACCAGCACCGCGCCCGTCTTGCCGTGGCCCAGGTCCAGCCGCGCGCTGGTCACCGCCAGGTGTAGCAGGTGGCCGCCCACGCTGAACTCGATCTCCGTCGACGCCGCGCCCATCCGCTGCCCCCGCCGGATCACCCCCGCCAGTTCGGCCGCGCACTCGTGCGGAAACAGCGCGGCAATCCGCACGCCGCCCAGCCCGGCCTCCGCACGCCGGCACAGCAGATCGCCGAACGCGCGGTTCGACTGAAGAATCACCCCCGATGAGTCCAGCGTCACCACGCCCGAGGGGATCGTCTCCACGATCGTCTCCAGCTCGCGTCGCCGCTCCTCGATCGCCTGGTTGGCCGCCGTCAGTTGCGCCTGCGCGCTCTCGGCCAGTTGCCGGCTCGCATCCAGATCCGCGGCCATCAGGTTGAACGAGCGCACCAGGTCGCCCATCTCCCCGGTCGACACCATTCCTACGCGGTGCTCGTATTTGCCCTGGGCAATCTCGTTCATCGCCTCGGCCAGCGCCTCCACCGGCCGCGTAATCTGCTTGGAGAGAAACAGCGCCAGCCAGACGCTGGCAAAAAAGACCAGCACCGTAATCAACAGCAGCACCATCACGAAGGTGGCCCGCAGGCTTTTGCGCTTGCGGAAGAGATCCCAGTAGGCCGCCGCACCCGAGCGGATGCGCGTCGCCGTCTGGCTCAGTCCCCTCGGCATGGGCAGCGCCGTCACCACCACCTTGCCCGAACTCATCGTGGCGACGCCCAACCCGTAGTCCAGCCCTCCGGCGCGCAGCACCGGCTGGTCGTTGCGCTGCGCCGCCGTCAGCAGGCTGGCTGAGAACGGCCCGCGCAGCGGAGCCGCCGTGCCCGGCCCGGTCTCGTCGGCCCACAGCACCAGCGTGGCCTGCATCGTCTCCGGCGGCGCCTGGAAGCTCGCCATTGGCTTCAGGTCCTTCCCGTAGACCAGCACGAATCCGCCGTCCAAAGTAATCCGGTGCGCCGCCAGCACGTTCTGGAGCTCTTCCCCGCCACGGTCCGGCGCGCCCGTGGCGGCAATCGCCTCCGCCTCCCCGCGCGCGTTGCTGGTCACGTACTGCGCCAGTTCCAGCACCACCCGCGTCGAGTCCCCGTTCAGTTCCGAGATGTTCGGCGAGAACCACCGCTCCATCGAGCGGTTCAGCAGCACAAAGCTGAAGAGGAACATGAAGATCGCGGGGGTGAGCGCAATCAGCACCGCCCCCAGCACCATCCGCGTCCGCAGGCGTGTGGCCAGCGCGCTGGTGGGCTGCCCCACATAAATCTTCAGGATGTTCCGGAGCAGCAGCACCGAGAGCGTCAGCAACAGCAGGAACACCAGCACCGTCAGCGCCGTGAAGGCCAGCGTCTCGGCCGAGGTCTCCGGATTCAGAAACCCGACTCCCGAGGTGTTGAAGGCCTGCAAGCAGAACAGCACCGCGGAGACCACCACCACCAGTCCCACCAGCAGGGTCAGCATCCGGCGCCGCGGATCTCCGAGAAACGGCATGGGGCGATTATAGAGCCGCTGCGGGTTCGGGCGGACGTGAGAGGTTCGGATGGAGGATGTTGCGGCGTGCCGGCTTTCCCCGCGAATTCCCTGTGCGCCGCATTCGGGCTCGCTACTGGAACAACGTAACCAGTTTGGCCAGGACTTCGTCGAGGATCGCCGAGGGGACGCTCTCCAGGCGGCGCGCACTGCGCGCGGCGAGGTCGATGGGACGCGGCTGGTCGCAGCGAATAACGCCCGTGGTGCGCGTTCCGACCGAGGACAGAGAGACCGTAAAGCCGGCGCTACGAGCGAATGCGCCGCCGGAGGTGATGGGCACGACAATGGGAACCCGGGTCAGGGCGTTGAAGGCGGACGGCGAAACCACCAGCACGGGGCGCGTGCCCTGCTGCTCATGACCTTGCGTGGGGTCCAGCGAGACCAGATAGATGTCGCCGCGATTCATAGTTCGTGGCCCACAGGCGGCAAGTTAGCCCACGCACGGTCTTCGGCAGAGACGGGGGCATTGGGGTCGCACTGGGCGAGAAGTTCGTCGAGGGTGTAGCGGGGCTTGGTCTTCGGATCGACGATCAGGCGGCCATCGTCGACAGCCAAACCCACCTCCGCTCCCGCCTTGAGATGAAGCAGGTCCAGGATGGCGGGCGGGACGGCGAGCATGATCGAGCCGCCGACTTTGCGCAGGTTGGCGGTGTGCATGGTGCGCCTCCTTGGCTCTGGTTATATGAAAATATAACACAAACAGAGAAGCGGAGAAAGAAGCATGGCCGGCAGAGGTCCGTGCCAGCCCACCCTGGCCGCAAAAACAAAGACGCGGCGTGGGTGGGGCGCCCGCTGCTACACCTTGATGAAGATCTTCTTCCGGTAGAGAATCCACACCGGGAGGAAGCAGACGGCGCAGAAGCTGGCCGAGTAGCCGAAGGCCGCCCACCCCGGGTCCGGGATGTTCGCGTAAACGTGCCGGAAGACCCAACCCAGCGCATCCGTCCTCTTGCCGGCGTCCGAGAAGTGGATGTTCCAGAGAATCCCCGGCATCAGTTCGCTGAACATATATGCCGCGATGGCGTTCGAGCCGAAGACCAGCCAGGGATAGACGGTCCACTTGTTGTGCTGCTTGCCCCAGCCCCACTTCTCCACGAACCAGTAGGAGAGGGTCAGCACCACCAGCGACCAGCCGCCGGCCACGAGCACGAACGAGTTCGTCCACAGGTTCTTGTTCAGCGGGAACTCGAGCGACCAGAGGTAGCCGAGGATCAGGCTGACCACCGCCCCCGCGCCGAGCCCCTTGGCCTTGGCGGAGACCGAGCGGTCCGAGCGCAGCCACAAAGCGGCCAACATCCCCATCAGTGCCGTGCCGATCGCCGGCAGGTCGCTCAGCAGCCCCTCGGGGTCGCGGACGTTGTGCGCATTGGGCCCGCCCCAGTCCAGGTAGAGGTGCCCCGGCATCAAGCCGCGGTCGATCCACGAGGTCAGGTTGAGCCGCTCGTCCATGAAGGGGAAATCGCGGCCCGGCGTGCCCACGCCGGGAATCGGGCACCAGCGCAGGAGAACCCAGTAGCCTACGAGCGCGGCCACCAGCGCCGCGGCCTTGGTCCACGAGCGGCGGTCCCAAAGGTAAAAGAGGCTCACCGCCAGGTAGGCGACCGCAATCCGCTGCAAGACGCCGTAAAAGCGCATATGGGGCAGCTCGAAGAACGGGAAGCTGTTGACTACCACGCCAAGCAGAAAGAGGATGACGAAGCGCTGCAACGTGTGCCGCACAAGCTCGCCCCGTGTGGCTCCCCGCGCCAGCCGCGCCTCGAAGGCGAAGACCACCGAGGCGCCCACCACAAAGACAAAGGTGGGAAATACCAGGTCCGTGGCCGTCAGCCCGTTCCACTGGGCGTGCTTCATGAAGCCCCAGGCGCCGTCGCCGCCGTTGTTGTTCACCATGATCATGAAGGCAATGGTGATGCCGCGCAGCACATCGAGCGAGAGCAGGCGCTGGACAGCCGAAGGGGCCGGAGCCGTTTGAGTCATTGCGGGGTCTCCCGAGAGAATCGTTACAACGATTGAATTAACGGTATCCGCTCAGGGGCGGCTTCGCCAAGTGGCCGGCGCCGCCGGGCCATTCTCTCCCCACTCCCGCCCCCGCCTCGCGCGAAAGATTGAAATCTCCCACCATTTCGCCGTATGATAACTATGCAGACGAGTTTGTCCGCCTTATGTTGCCGTGAGCACGCCGGCTGGCGGAGAGATGAGTGGGCTTGTAGCCCACTTTTTATTTGCGGCAAACTCCCGGCAGCGAACACCCCCCTGGCCATGCAGGATTCCGGTCCGCCTGTCCTGAGGATATTTCGCCCGGAAGTTGTCTTTTTTGAACGACCTGGGAGACATGACAGCGAAGCTGGATGCAATTCGAATGGCGGCCGAACGGGTGGCCGCATCGCACGGGCTTGAGGTCGTCGACGTGGAACTGGCCGGCCCGGCAAAGGAGCGCACGCTGCGCGTCACCCTGGAGAAGAGCGCCGAGGGCCGCGCGCAGTTGAAGGCGGCCATCGACGCCGGCGCGGAGGGTTTGCCCGAGGGGCTGATCGAGGGCCGCCTCAGCGTCGACCAGCTCTCCGGCGTCACGCACGAGGATTGCGCCGCCTTCAGCCGCGATTTTGGTGTCCTGCTCGACGTGGAAGACCTGGTCCCCGGCGACGAATACACCCTGGAGGCCAGCTCGCCCGGCCTCGACCGCAAGCTCACGCGCCCGGAGGAGTTCCGGCGCTTTGCGGGCGCGCTCGTCAAGGTGCAGACCTTCGAGCCCATCCGCAACAACCGCCACTGGCAGGGACGCCTGATGCCCCCCGCCGGCGATGCGGCAGAAGAAATCGTTACGCTGGACCTGAACGCCGTCCGGCAAAACGCCAAGAGCCGCAAGGCAGGCGTCGAGACCGTGGAGATTGCCTTTGCGAACATTGAGAAGGCGCAGTTGGTTCCGGAGATTTAGACAGCGGCGCCGCCCGCTGGCAGCAACAGACAAGGCAAGACCGTAGCAGGCGGCACAAAGAACGGCGCTTCCGGATTGACTCAGAGGTTCGGATGCGGCAAGGCAAAGGGTCAGGGCACGACTTCAGAGGATGCGGAAAAACTCGGATTCGGTGGGCTTTGTAACAGGACATGACTTCATTTGTGCCGATAAAGCCAATAGAATCAACCGGGCTTCAGCCCCTGAGGGAATGGGAAGCACAGGCACCCCGCTCCCGGACAGAAACACCAACCGGCACCGCCCGCCAAGGCGCCTGCCGCAGCAAGACCCACAGGAAAGTAGTCGACGCGTATGGCCAGCCCGTTGTATCAGAGTATCGAGTTGTTGAGCCGCGAGAAGGGCATCGAGCCCGAGATCGTGGTCGGCGCCGTGGAGGAAGCTATCGCCCTGGCCACGCGCAAGTTCTATCACACCCAGGAGAACATGCGCGGCGAGCTGAACAAGGAAAGCGGCGAGATCAAGGCCTACATCTACAAGACCGTTGTCGCCGACGACGCCGAGATCGAGGACCCGCTGAACCAGATTCCGCTGACCGAGGCGCAGGCCCTCTCGCCCGAAGTCGAAATCGGCAGCGAGCTCCGTTTCTATCGCGACACCACGCCACTCGGCCGCATCGCCGCCCAGCTTGCCAAGCAGGTCATCTTCCAGAAGGTCCGCGAGGTCGAGCGCGACACCGTCTTCCAGGAGTACGCCCACCGCGAAAAGGAAGTCCTCAACGCCACCGTCAAGCGCATCGAAGGTCAGGACTACATCTACGACCTGGGCAAGGCGGAGGCGCGCTGCCCCAAGAGGGAGCAGTCGCGGCTTGAGCAGTTCTCCGTCGGCGAGCGCGTCCGCGTAGTGCTGCTCAAGGTGGACCGCGCCGCCAAGGGACCGCAGGTGATTGTCTCCCGCGCCGCGCCGGAGTTGGTTTCGAATCTCTTCCAGTCCGAGGTCCCGGAGATCTACGACAACACGGCGGTCATCCGCGCCATTGCCCGCGAGGCCGGCGAGCGGACGAAGATCGCCGTCCAGTCCCGCGACAAGGATGTGGACCCGGTCGGCGCCTGCGTCGGCATGAAGGGCATGCGCGTGCAGTCCATCATCCGCGAGCTGCGCGGCGAGAAGATCGACATCATCGAGTTCTCCGACGAGATCACCACCTTCGCCGAGAAGGCGCTGCAGCCGGCCAAGGTCTCGCGCGTCTCGATCGCCGACCTGACCGACAAGCAGCTTGAGGTGATTGTGGACGACACCCAGCTCTCGCTGGCCATCGGCAAGAAGGGACAGAACGTCCGCCTGGCGGCCAAGCTGCTGGGCTGGAAGATCGACATCAAGAGCGAAGAGGAGAAGCGCCAGGAGGTCGAGCAGCAGATGCAGGCCCTCTCCGGCGGGCCTTCCACTCCCATCGAGCAGGTCACCGAACTGGGCGACGGCATTATCCAGAAGCTGGTCGCCGCCGGCATCACCACCGTCGAGACCCTCGCCGACATGACCCCCGAGCAACTCGAGGAGATTCCCGGCATCGGCGAAAAGACACTGGAGAAGATCTCCATCGCCGTCCGCCATTACTTCGGCCACTTTGAGGAAGCCGGGGAAGGCGACGAGCCGGAGACCGCCGCATCGGAAGAATCGGCGAAAACGGCGGCGGACTCCGAAGCTGCCGAGGCCACGGAAGAAGCCGAGGCGGAAAACTCCGCCGAGGTTCTTGAAGAACTGGAAGGCGTCGACAAGGTGGAAGAAGAAGCCAAATCCGACGACGCCGACGAAGACGAAGTCGAGGCTATCGGCGCCGAAACGGTTCCGGAGCCCGAAGAGATTGAAACCGAAAGCGAAGCATCGGAAGAGCAGGCGGCCCCGGAGAACGGCGCATAGTATGCGCCGCTCTCGTCAGGGCCATTCAGGCCATTTTGGTTGTAGTTTCAAAGACCACTGTCACGAGGCTGCCATGAGCGGCTAAGGACTTTGGTTGGTTCAAGTTGAAAAGAGGCGGATGAGCAAGGTTCGAATCAACGATCTCGCGCGCGAGATGGAGGTCAAGAGCAAGCAGATTCTTGACGTCCTGACGGAGCTCGGTCTGGGTGCCGGAAAGACCCATTCCAGTTCGATTGAGGAATTTGAGGCCGAGAAGGTCCGCGCGCACTTCCATGCAGGTTCGCGGGCATCGAGCTCGACGGCCTCGCGCGCACCCCAGGGCATCGTCCCCAAGGTCGATCTCTCTCACATCTCCAAGCCCGGTGACGCGGCCCGCGCCATCCTGGCCAGGAAGCAGGAAGCCGAAGCTGCGGCCCGGATGAGCCATCTCCCGCAGCGGCCGGTAGCTACGCCGCCTCCTCCCGCGCGCCCCGCCGTGCCGGTTCGTCCCGCACCGCCCATGGCCTCCGCGGCCCCGCCAGCGCAAGTCCCGGCTCAGGCCCGCCCGGAGCCCCGCCGCATCGTGCCTCAGCCTCGAGTTGCAGCGCCTATCGTCAGTCTGCCGCCCACCGGGCCCGCTATCGCCACGCGTCCGCCCGTCGGACCGGTCGTGGCCAAGGC
>JBAVMZ010000073.1:0-1589 GCA_049690595.1 Occallatibacter sp.
TCAAGCCGCGCACCGAGCCGGCCGAGGCCCATCGCGGCTTTACCCCCGCCGACGTGATCTACCTGATCATGACCGACCGCTTTGCCGACGGCGACCCGAAGAACAACGACCCTGCCTCGGACCCCGGCGGCTTTGACCGCACCCGGCCCAAGGGCTGGCACGGCGGCGACCTGGCCGGCATCGTGGCGCACCTCGACTACCTCGAATCGCTCGGCGTCACCGCCCTCTGGACCACGCCGGTTTACTCGAACGGCGCCATGCCCGACTCCTACCACGCCTACGCCGCCACCAACCTCTACGCCGTCGACGACCACTTCGGCGCCCTCGACGATTACCGCAAGCTCTCGGCCGCCTTGCACGCCCGCGGCATGAAGCTGGTTATCGATCTCGTCCCCAACCACATCGGCTCGCTCAGCCCCTTCCTCGCCGACCCGCCCACCCCCACCTGGATTCACGGCACCGCGGCAAGTCACACACATTCGGAAGGCGACTTCAACTCGCTCGTCGATCCGCACGCGCCCCCAGCCGCCTCGCGCAAGCTGGTCGAAGGCTGGTTCGTGGATTCCATGCCCGACATGAACCAGGACGACCCGCTCGCCGCCAAATACCTCATCCAGAACGCGCTCTGGTGGGTCGAGACGGCCCAGATCGACGCCATCCGCATCGACACCTTCCCGTATGTTCCGCGCACCTTCTGGCGCGAGTACCACGCCGCGCTGCACAAGGCCTATCCGAAGCTCGACACCGTGGGCGAGATATTCAACGGCGACCCGGCCGTCACCAGCTTCTTTGCCGGCGGCCGCGAGCATGGCGGTATCGACACCGGCCTCGACACCCCCTTCGACTTCCCCACCTTCTTTGCCATCCGCGACGTGCTCATCCACGGCAAGCCCATGACGCAACTCGCCCAGGTGCTGCGCCAGGACCAGCTCTATCCCCACCCCGAGCGGCTGGTCCACTTCTTCGGCAACCACGACACCTCGCGCTTCCTGACCGACGCCGGCGGCTCGCTGCCACGGCTGCGCGAGGCTTTCGGTCTGGCGGCCACGCTGCGCGGAACGCCCGAGATCTATTCGGGCGACGAGATCGCCATGACCGGCGGCGACGACCCGGACAATCGCCACGAGTTCCCCGGCGGCTTCCCGCCGCTCAACGGCCAGGCCCCACCCTCGGCCTTCACCGCGGCCACGCGCACGCCGGACCAGCAGTCCACCTTCGCCTGGGCCTCGGCGCTCTTCGCCCTGCGCAAGGCTCACCCGGCTCTGAAGGGCGCGCCGCAGCAGGATCTCTTCGCCGACGAGACCGTCTTTGCCTACGTCCGCACCGTCAACCTCAACGGCTGCCGCCGCACTGGCGAGACCATCCTGGCCGTCGTCAACAAGGACGCCGCGCCACGGACGATCACTCTGCCCCTGGCCGACTCGGCGCTGAACGGCTGCAACTTCTTCAAGCCTCTGGCTCCAGCGGCAGCGGGCAGCGCAACTGTGGCGAATGGCTCCGTCCAGCTCACAATCCCCGCTGACACCTTCGCCCTCTTCACCGTCAACTGACCGAGATCTCCGGCTTTCCCAGGTCCCGCTTCCGGGACC
>JBAVMZ010000074.1:0-6416 GCA_049690595.1 Occallatibacter sp.
GTGCGGCGCCAAGTTGAACTCGCGCGGCGGCTTCTGTCCCGCGTGCGGCGCAAAGAACTGACAGGCGCAGGGGATCGTTGGGCGGCGAGCTTTAAGGGCGTGTAAGGCGTGGCCTGGGGACGGGCCGCGCCCGGGCGCTCCGCGACACCGTGTTCGCCGGCATCGTGCTCGCCACCCACGCTACCCTGGCCACGCGGATCGGTCGGCACTTCGAGAGGATCGCGGCGCGGTCGCCAATCGCTGGGAGTGAAATCGGCAGACGGCCGTGCGAAATCTCCGGGCGGCGATATGCCATCCTGCGGCCAGCCAAGTGGTATGGTATTTCACATCCGGAGTTGACGGTGAAGGCTGCTCTGAGCGCATTAAACTGCCTGGTTGCCGAGGGCGTCCTCAAGAACTATGCCATTGGGGGAGCGATCGCCGCCTCGTTCTATCTCCCCGCCATGCAGACCGAGGACATCGATGCGTTTGTCTTCCTCCCCGGTGGTTCCGGTTTCCTGGTGAGCCTGGCCCCGGTCTACGAAGCACTGAAGGCGAAGGGCGGAACGGTGGTCCGCGAATATGTGCGCTTCGGCGAATGGCCCTTGCAGATTCTCACCGACGCCAACGAGTTGATTGCCGATGCGATCCGGGAGGCAATCGAGGTCGATTACGAAGGAACTCCCACGCGGGTCTTCCGCCCCGAGCATCTTTGCGCAATCGCGCTGCAGACCGGCCGGAGCAAAGACTTTGCGCGGGTTGCTCTGTTTGTCGAGGGGCACGAGGTGGATCTTGAGGTATTGCGCTCGTTGGCCGAGCGTTATGGACTCACTGCCCGGCTTAACCGGGTGCTCGATTCCACTCGGGGAGATACGGAATGATTGGCGGAACCGCAAAGATCGACGAGGAGAAGACGGTCTTCAACCTCCGCGCCAAGGCCTCGATGCAGGTCTACCTGAAATCGAAGTCCTGGCCAGAGAAGATCCGTTCGATCGAGCGAATGAACCGCGCCGGAAAACTGGCGCGCGAGGCGATGCGCCGGGCGCGCGAGGGGCAGGCCTCCGCGTCAATACCGGAATCGTGAAAACCGGTGGGGGTTGAAGGCTGAGAGCTCTCCTGCGGCATTACCGCTTGCCGGCCCGGATCCGCCGAATCTCCTCCATCCGTGCGGCGAGCTGCTTCTCGCGGCCCTCCTGCGTCGGCTGGTAGTAGCTGCGTCCCTTGAGCGACTCAGGCAGGCAGTCCATGTCGGCCACCTTGCCTTCTTCGTCGTGTGCGTATTTGTAGCCCTTGCCGTAGTCGAGTTCCTTCATCAGCCTCGTCGGCGCGTTGCGGATGTGCAGCGGGACAGGCAACTGGCGGGTGTGCTCGATCTCGTCCTTGACCGCGCCCCATGCGGTGTAGACCGAGTTCGACTTGGGCGCCAGGCAAAGATAGACGACGGCCTCGGCCAGCGCCAGGTCGCCCTCCGGCGAGCCGAGAAACTCGTACGCCTGCCGCGCGCTCAAGCAAAGGTTCAGAGCCTCCGGCGCGGCCAGCCCGATGTCCTCGATGGCCATGCGTACGATGCGGCGGGCCAGATAGAGCGGGTCCTCGCCGCCTGCGAACATGCGCGCAAGCCAGTAGAGCGCGGCATCGGGGTCGGAGTTGCGCACGCTCTTGTGCAGCGCCGAGATCAGGTTGAAGTGCTCCTCACCGTCCTTGTCGTAGACCAGGACGCGCTGCTGCACGGCCTCGCCGGCCAGCGCGCGGTCGATGTGCCGCGTGCCCTCCTGCGCCAGTTGCGCGGCCACCTCGAGGGTGTTGTAGGCCGAGCGGCAGTCCCCCGAGGAGTAATCGGCGATCAGCTCCAGAGCCTCGTCGGCGGCGGTCAGCTCCAGGTTGCCCAGGCCGCGCTCGCGGTCGGTGAGGGCGCGCCGCAGCAGCCCGGCGATCTCGGGCCCAGTCAGCGGCTGCAGCACATACACCCGGCAGCGCGAGAGCAGCGCCGAGATTACCTCGAAGGAGGGGTTCTCCGTGGTGGCGCCGATAAGCCGGATCACCCCGCGCTCGACGTAGGGCAGAAAGGCGTCCTGCTGCGCCTTGTTGAAGCGGTGAATCTCGTCGATGAAGAGGATGGTGCGCGAGTGCATCTCCGAGGCCTGCGCCGCGGTGGCCATCACCTGCTTGATCTCCTTGATGCCGCTCAGCACGGCGGAGAACTCGATGAAGCTGGCACGGGTGGCCACGGCGATAATCTTGGCCAGCGTGGTCTTGCCCACGCCCGGCGGACCCCAGAAGATCATCGAACTGGGGTCGTCGCGCTCGATCTGCACGCGCAGCGGCTTGCCCGGCCCGACCAGGTGCTCCTGGCCGCTGAGTTCGTCGAGCGTCCGCGGTCTCATTCGTTCGGCCAGCGGCGCCGTGCGGAGCTCCCCGCGCCCGCCTTCCGGCTCGCCGTCGAAGAGGCTCATCGCGGCCTCCTTCCGGCGGCGCGCTGGCGGCTGGCTTCGTAGAGCAGCACGCTGGCGGCGACCGCCGCGTTCAGACTCTCCACCGGGCCGGGGCAGGGAATCGTCAGCGCGCCTGCGGCCTCGCGGGCAAGCTCCGCGGGAACACCGTTGCCTTCGTTGCCAATGAGCATGGCGGCCGGTCCGGTCAAGTTGACCCTGTACAGCGGCTTGGCGCCGGCAACGGCAGTTGCCCAAACCGCAACTCCGGCCTCCCGCAGCCGCTCGAAGCATTCGTCCGCGCCGCACTCCACCAGCGGCAGACGGAAGAGGCTGCCCGCCGAGGCGCGCACGGCCTTCGGATTCCACGCGCTGACCGTCCCCGGCAGGCTCACGATGCCGGAGGCGCCAAAGGCCTCGGCCGAACGCAAAATCGTCCCCAGGTTGCCGGGGTCCTGCAATCCGGCCAGAACGACGACCAGCGGCTCCTGCCCGTTGGCCGGCTCCAGCACATCGCGCCAGACCCAGTCGAAGGGCCGCAACAGCGCGGCGACCGGCTGCGGGGTCTCCGTGGCCAGCGCGCCGGTCAGCAGCTCGCGCGGCAGCAGCAGAACCTCGGTCTCCGGCGACAGGTGCAGGCCTTCCAGCAGCCCTTTGGCCTCCTGGGCCACGAAGACGGTCTCCAGGATGAGCCCGGCGCGGAGAGCCTCCTCCACCAGGTGCGGTCCCTCGATGGCGGCCAGTCCCTGGGCGGCGCGCCCCGGGTGGGCCAGCGCGCGGCGCAATTCCTTCAGCCGTGGGTTCTGCTTACTCTGTACAATGCGGACAGGCATACCGGGGCGGACCGCCGTTCCTCTCTGAGTGATTCTAGAGCAGTTTATGCGGCGGGGCATGACCAGCGAGTGGGGAGCCGAACTTGCACCGCGGCCGGTGCTGTGATAGCTTCCGTCTTTATGGCGTCTCGAATTCGGGAACAGAGGTAGAGCGACTTGTCCGCGGAGATCTTGCGCGTCCATCCCGATGAACCCCAGCCGGACCGGATCGATTACATAGTTTCCTGTCTGCGCAAGGGCGATGTGGTCGCTCTGCCGACCGATACCTTTTACGGGCTTGCGGTTGACCCGGTCAACCTGCACGCGGTGGAGCGGATCTACCAGATCAAGAGCCGGCAGAAGCACAAGCCGCTCTCGCTGCTGATCTCCTCGCTGACCCAGGCCTACGAGCTGGCGCGCGACACCGACCAGCAGTTGGACAAGCTGGCCGAGCGCTTCTGGCCGGGGCCCCTGACCATCATCGTGCGCGCCGGCACCAAGCTGCCGCTGCGCTCGACGGCGAACACGGGCAACGTGGCGTTGCGTGTCCCCGATGCCGCGATTGCGCGGGCGGTGGTGGAGCGCTTCGGGCTGCCCATTACGGCCACCTCGGCCAACCTCCCGGGCGCCTCGGAGTGTACCCACGCGGCCTGCGTGCGCGACCAGATCGGCGACCGCATCCCGCTGATCATCGACGGCGGCCCGACCGGCCGGGCGCTGCCGACAACCATCGTCGATCTCTCCCTGGGGCCGGGGCGGTGGGAGATCCTCCGCGAAGGCGCGATTCCCACGCACGAGATCGTCATGATGCTGCAGCGGTAGGTGAATCTTGGCGAGCAGGCAGGGCAAGAGAGCGAGCGGGGCACGGTGGTGGCTGCCGGAGGCGGTCCTGCTGCTCTTGCTCGTGGCGGCCCTGGGTTGGTGCCACTGGGTCTTCCGGCAGATTGAGCATTACGCCTCGGTGGACGAGGCGGCCGTCTCCGACGCCATCGGCGTCTTTGGCGCCGCCGAGTACGACGGCAAGCCCTCGCCCGTCTACCGGGCCCGGCTCGACCACGCGCTCACGCTCTATCAGGCGGGCATCGCTCCCCTGATCATCACCCTGGGCGGCAACGGCGGCGACCAGTACAGCGAGGGCGCGGTGGGACGCGAGTACCTGGAGGGCAAGGGCGTCCCCGAGCAGGCCATCATCGCCGAAACCGAGAGCCGGAACACCGAAGAGTCGGCGCGGCGCATCGCCGTCATCGCCCGCGCGAACGGCCTCCGGCGGATGGTGATCGTCAGCGACGGCACGCACCTGTTCCGGATTCACGCCATCTGCGCGGCCGAAGGGCTGAACGTGCTGACCTCGCCGCGGCCGCGCGTCCACGTAGAAGGCGACGCTGGCGAAGCCGAGCGGGTTGCGCACGAGATCCTCAGCTATACGGCGTGGCGTCTCCACTTGCACTGAGCTGCGGATAGCCGCCCGAACTGCAACGGCGCTCTTACCCTGCCAGGGACTCCACCAGCCGGTTCATCGCTTCCTCGTTGCGCTCGATCGACTCGACCAGCTTGAACTGGGTCCGGGCGCGATCGAGATTCTGCCCCTCGCGGTGAATCTTGAAGTAGGTGTCGCCGGCAAGGTGGTCGGTGAGGAAGCGGACACCGATGTTGAAGGTGATGAGCCGGCAGGAGAAGGGAAGCAGCCGCTTCTCGTCGCGGGTCAGGAATTCGCTGGTGGTGTCGAGAAAGCCGCGCAGAAGCGCTTCGAACAGCTCGAACTCCATCTCGACCTTCGATAGATCGCGCTCATCTTCGGCGGCCTGGCAGAGCGCTGTCCGCGCCAGGTCGCCAAAGTCGTAAGGCGCCAGGCCGGGCATCACCGTGTCCAGGTCGATGACGCAGATGCCTTCGCCGGTCAGGTCGTCGAGCAGGACGTTGTTGATCTTCGTATCGTTGTGGGTGATGCGCTCAGGCAGACCCGCGTCCAGCAGCACGCGTGCCATCGGCTTGCGGGAGAGCGCAAAGTCGATCTCGGCGCGGGCGCCGGCGGCGCGGTTCACCGTGTCGGCGGCGATGGCCCGTTCCAGAGCATCCAGACGCCCTGGGGTGTGATGAAAGCCGGGGATGGTCTCGTGAAGCCGGGGCGCCGGAAGATCGGCAAGTTGCGCCTGGAAGCGGCCGAAGGCCCGCGCCGCCTCGAAGGCCTGTTCTTTTGAGCCGACGGCGTCCACCGTCCGGGCACCCTCGATGAAGCGGTACATGCGCCAGCAGCCGCCTTCGGAGTCGATGTGCCACGCCTCCCCCTCCCGGGTGGGGATGAGCGTGAGAACCTTCCGCTCGCTGTCGGGGTCCGTGGCTGTTTGCCGGGCCAGGTGCGCGGTTACTCGCTCGACGTTCTCCATCAGAGCGCCGGGCGCGCGGAAGATGTGGGTGTTGATCCGCTGCAGGATGAAGCGCTTCGGCGTTCCGTTGCCTCTTGCGGTCACGCAGAAGGTGTCGTTGATGTGCCCGTTGCCGTGCGGGTCGATCGAGTGAATCTCCTGCGGGATGGAGAACTGGCGCGCGGCTGCTTCGGCGATCTGGGGTTCTACGTCGACCATGGGCTTTCTTCCTATTGTCACAGAGTACAGGTACGGGCGGGCGGCGAGGGGAATTTCGTCAAGGCGGACCTATCCTGCGGCCGTCCCTGGCAGCAGAGCGAGCAGGAGCAGCGCAGCCAGCGCCGCGCCGATGGTCGAGAGGAAGTTGACCATGTCGTTGTTGAGCCAGCCCTTCCGCTCGAGCGTGGCTCCCAGCAGGCTGTCGAAGAACAGCCCGAAGACGCCGCCCGCGCAAGCGACGGTGAAGAAGAGCCAGCCGCCCCCGAGCGCCCACGCGCCGGCAGCGGCGACTATCGCGGCCGAGGCGATGCCGGCCAGGGTTCCGGCCAGGCTGATGGCCCCGTCGGTTCCCGTCTGGACACGGCGGAGGGTTGTAATCAACCGCGGAGTTCCGCCCAGGACCTGCCCGGCCTCGGAAGAGACGGTGTCGGCGGCCGCCTCGGCCAGTACGGCGACCGCCGGCGCCAAAAGCAGCGTCATGGCCGGGCCGGCGGCGGCAACCAGACCCGAATCGGCCAGACCGATCTGCACCATCGGCTGCGCTGCCCAGGCGGCCATGCCGATGTTAGCGGCCACCTGGGCGGCGCGGCGGCCCTTGCTGCTCTCGGCCAGGC
>JBAVMZ010000075.1:0-22033 GCA_049690595.1 Occallatibacter sp.
GTGCACCGGCCGGCGCTGGTGCTGGCCGACGAGCCCACCGCCAACCTGGACACGCGCAACGCCACGCAGCTGATCGACCTGATGCGCGAGCTGAACCGCCAACTGGGCCTGACCTTCGTCTTCTCCACCCACGACGCGCGCCTGCTGGAGCACACGCCGCGGATTGTGCGCCTCTGCGACGGCCGCGTCGAGAGCGACACGCACGAGACAACCGGAGCCTCCGCCGATGCGGACTCCGCCTTGACAGGAGCACAACTCACAGGAGCACACCATGGGTAAGTTTCTTCTTCTCGCCCTGCGCAATGTCTTCCGCAACCGGCGGCGCACCACGATGACGCTGGCCATGGTGGGCGGCGGCGTCACCGGCCTGCTGCTGGTGGGCGGCTTCTTCGCCTTCATGTTCCACGGCCTGCGCGAGAGCACCATCAACAACGGCCTCGGCCACCTGCAGATCTTCAATGCCGAGCACTTCGAGCGCGACGAGGTGCGGGTGCTGGACACGGGCATCGCCAACTGGCGTCAGGTGGCGGCTTCGGTATCCACCGGCGGACACGTGCGCGGCGTGGCTCCGCGCATCGAGTTTTACGGCATGGTCTCCAACGGGCAGAAGTCCTCGGTGTTCATGGGCTCGGCCGTCGACCCGGCGGCCGAGAAGAGCCTGGGCTTCAATCCTCACCTCAAGGCCGGCCGCGACCTGGACGGCGCGGAGGGACGCGAGATCGAGGCGCTGGTCGGCGAGGGCCTGGCGAAGTCAATGAACGTGAAGGCCGGCGACGGGCTCACGCTGATGTCGGTGACAGCCGACGGCGCGTTGAACGGAATCGACGTCGAGGTCGCCGGCATCGTCTACACAGGCATCAAGGATATCGACGACCGCTACATCCGCATCACGCTCGACTCGGCGCAACGCCTGCTGCAAAGCGAGCGCGTGACCAACCTGGTGGTGAGCCTGGATAAGACGGAGAACACCGACGCGGCGGCCGCGCTGCTGGGGCCGAAGCTCGGCGGCGGCGGCGGCGGACAGCGGCTCACGCTGAAGAAGTGGATCGATCTGGCCGCTTACTACAAGCAGGTGCACTCGCTCTTCAGCGCCATCTTCATTTTTCTCGGCGTCATCGTCTTCTTCATGGTGGTCATGTCCAGCGTGAACACGCTGCTGATGGCGATGATGGAGCGCACGCGCGAGATCGGCACTATGCTCGCGATGGGCACGCCGCGCTCGTGGGTGATGTCGCTCTTCGTCACCGAGGCGCTGCTGCTGGGCGCGATGGGCGCGGTGGTGGGCCTGATTGCTGGCAACGCGCTGGGCGCGCTGTTGAACGCGAGCGGTCTGCATATGGCGCCGCCTCCGGGCGACACCTTCCCGCTGCCCTTCCGCGTGCTGCACGAGCCCGGACTGATGATCGGCTCGTCGCTGCTCGTCATTGTGTCGCTGGCCCTGGCTTCGATTCTGCCTGCGCTGCGCGCCTCGCGGCTCAGGATTGCGGAGGCGCTTGCTCATGTCTAAAACGAACTTCATCCTGCGCGCGTTTCTGGTTGTCTTCTTCCTCAGTCTGATGTTGACCATTGCGGTGGTGGCGCGGGCCGCCACGCCCGACGCCGAGGCGCTGCTGAAGCGCTCCGACAGCTACCGCAACGGCTGGCCCTCGTATGTGCTGCACGTAAAGATCACCACCTTCGAGTCGGGCAAGTCCGACGAGCAACATCTCTACGAGGTCTCGCAGAAGGGCACCGAGAAGACTTATGTTGAATTCCTCAGCCCGCGCGACAAGGGCCGCCACCTGCTGATGCTGGGCGACGAAATGTGGGTCTACCTGCCCGACACCAGCCGCCCGGTGCGCATCACCCCGCTCGAGCGGCTCTCCGGAGACGCCTCGAACGGCGACGTGGCGCGCACAAATTACTCCACCGACTATACGCCCATCTTCGTGCGCGAAGAGAAGGTGGGCGCGGAGCCGTGTTACGTGCTGGAACTGACCGCGCAACGTAAGGGCGCAACCTACCATCGCATTCTCTACTGGGTGCGCGCGGCCGATGCGCGCCCGGTGAAGGCGGAGTTCTACCTGACCTCGGGCAAGCACATCAAGTCGGCCACCTTCGACCAGTACGCCGAGGTCAACGGCAAACTGCAATTGAGGCAGCTCACGCTATACGACGAGATCCGGCGCAATTCGCACAGCGTGCTCGAGTACTCCGGCGTAGCGCCGCGCGACCTGCCCGACAAGCTCTTCTACCAGGGACGCACTGACCGCTTCTAGAGAAACTCGGATCAAGTCGAGGTCTTGAAGGGTACGAGCTTCAGCCCGGAAGGGTACGGGCTTCAGCCCGTACGTTAAGTCCAGCAGCATGAATCGGGCTTTAGCCCCCGAGGAAATGGGATGCCGCTCTTCAGATCTTCCTTGCAGGCTGAAGAAAAACTCGGGCTGCTGAACCGGCCCAAAAGAATTGCATCGCCAAAGAACTGTCATCCTGAGCGGAGCGCAGCGGAGTCGAAGGATCTGCGGTTGCCTTTCGTCTCTGCTGTACAAATACTTCTGGGCCGAATCAATAAGTCGGCTTTGGAACAGGGCATGACTTCAGCCGTGCCGATAAAGCTGAGTTGTTGAAGATCGGGGCTTCAGCCCCTGTCATGATCGGCCTTGACCTAAGGTGCCCCAGGTCTCGCCTGTGAGACCTGGGAAACCACAAAACTCGACGGTCACGCTTCTCGGACGAAAGAGGAACCCGCATGAATGGCTCGGATGGAAGCAACAGCAAGACGCCGCCGCGCGCGGACCGGGACCGCGGCAGAACCCTCTTCAAGAGGCTGCTCTCTCCCGCCGCCATCGTCCTTGTCTTCTGGACCATCGCGGTGGTCCTCTGGCGCAGAACCGGCACCATCTTCTATCTCTTCGACCTCGGCTACATCGGAACCTCGCTCGGCCTCGGCATCGGACTCTTTGCACTGTTGCCGCGCCGCAAGCGGCCCATCGGCCGCCGTCTGGCGCAGTTTCTCGTCGGCCTCTACATGGTGGGCTTCCTCGGCTTCCTGGTGCTGCAGAATATGCAACTGGAAGGCCTGCTGTTCTTCGTCTGCACCGGCGTCTTCTCCGGCGCCATCATCCATTACTCGATCGCCAAGCTCTTCGGCCCTCTGTTATTCGGCCGCGGCTTCTGCGGCTGGGCCTGCTGGACCGCGACGATTCTGGACCTGCTGCCCTTCACCAGAAGCAAGGGCTGGCCCCGCGGCCCGTGGAAGTGGCTGCGCTACCTGCACTTCGCCCTCAGCCTGGCGCTGGTCGCCACGCTGGTCTATCTCTTCCACTACCGGCCGCAGGGCACCGAAGCGGTGCGCTGGATGCTGGCCGGCAATCTGCTTTACTGGACATCGGGCATTGCGCTGGCCTTTGCCATGAAAGACAACCGCGCCTTCTGCAAGATTCTCTGCCCGGTTCCCGTGCTCATGAAGATCGGCTCGCGCTTCGCGCTGCTCAAGATCTCCGGCGCCAGCGAGGAGTGCAGCGGATGCCAGGCATGCGTCAGGGTCTGCCCGATGGACATCCGCATTCCCGACTACTTGAAGGCGGGCCAGCGCGTGCTCTCCACCGAATGCATCCTCTGCCAGACCTGCGTGAGCGCCTGCCCCACCGGAACGCTGACGGTCACCTGGGGACTCGACGCGGGCCGGCGCGAACTGCTCCAACTCCGGCCGCCGGCGTAGGCGCGAAGCCTCGCGGCCCGTGCCGGCGACACGAACCTCGAACCCTCGAAAGAAAGGATGACCATGCCAACGATTCGAAATGCCGCTCTTCTTCTCGCTGTTACCCTTACGCTGGCTATCGGCTGCAAGGCGCAGACGCCGTCCGCTCCCGCGCAGCCAGCGGCGCTCTCCACTCTCACGGTCCAGGTGACGGGCCTCTCCGACGCCAGGGGCAAGGTCCTGCTCACGCTCTTCCGCGACGGCAGCCCGGTGGACAGGCGCGCCGTCGAGATCGACGCGAAGACTCTTACCGCGAGCTGCGTCTTCGACAAGCTGCCCCAGGGCGCCTACGCCGTCTACCTGCTGCAGGACACCAACGGAACCGGGCAGATGGAGTACGACAGCGTGGGCATGCCGACCAAGGGCTACGGCATGTCGAACAATCCCGCCAAGCGCCCTGGCCGCCCGGACTTCGACGAGACCAACTTCAAGCTCGACAAACCAGAGATGGCCATCGAAGTGAAGATGATCTATTGGCCGTGAACAGCAGTCCGCGCGCGGGCGGCGCAACAACCGTCGACAGGAAGAGTGAGATGAAGAAGTCGATCGCATCCCGGCTGCTGCTGCTCGCCGCGCTTCTGGCGCCGTGCGCCTCGGTGTGCGCGCAGGAGCAGGAGGCGCCGCCGAAGCCGAATGTCGAAACGCGCGCGGCGCTGGCGGTGATCGACGATGCGACCTTCTATGGCGGGATGCGGTTCCATCTTCCCTCGGTGCTCAACCAGGTGCTGGTCGAGCCCACGCTGAGCGCGCGCGGCGGCGACCGCTGGCAGGCCTCCGCAAGCCTGATCGGCGTCGCCGCCACCTTCGACCACACCGCCACGCAACTGCGCGTCAAGGAGAGTTACGCCGGGCTCTCGGCGGGCGACTTCGACTTCACCGTGGGGCGCAAGATGGTGCGCTGGGGCACGGGCTACGCCTTCACCGCGGCCGGCGTGCTCGATCCGCCGCGCATCCCCACCAACCCCACCGACCGGTTGAATCTGAATCAGGGCCGCGACATGGTGAAGGCCGACTGGGTGCGCGGACAGCATGCGCTTACTGCGGTGTGGTCTTCGGCTGTGCTCGCGCCCGCCGGCTCAGGCCTGCGCGACACGGCAACGATGCGGTATAACGTTCTGGTGCACGGATTCGATACGGCGCTCATCGCGGGCAAGGATCGCGGCAGTGACAGCTTCGGCGCGCTCACCTTCACGCGCGTGGTGGGCCAGGCCTGGGAGGCGCACGGCGAAGCGGCGTGGCGCGGACAGGGCGCGTTGCTGGCCGGCGTCAAGTACACCACCGCGCACGGCATCAGCGCCATCGGCGAGTTCTACACCCCGCCGAATACGGCCTGGTTTCGCGGCGCTGGTGTCTCGCCCTCCGCCGGCCGCCAGCATTACCTCTTCCTCGACATCGGCAAGACGCGGCTGCGCGAACTCCCCGGATGGAAGCAGTGGGACGTGGGTGCCTACTCGGTGATCAACCTCGACGACCAGAGCGCGACGCTGGCGGTGGACGTGAACCGCTGGTTCGGCAATCACTTCTCCACCTATCTGCACATGGAGATTCCCCGCGGCGCGCGCACCTCTGAGTACGGCGCGGCGCCCTATTCCACAGCCACATCGATCGGAGTGCGCTTCCACTTATGAATCCAGAGACTGCACATCCCGCGGCCGAACAGCGAGAAGAAGCGAAGCTCGACCACCGCATTCTCAAGGGCTTCTTCACGGCCGCCTGGATTGCGCCCGCCGCTGCGCTGCTGGTGGTTGTGCTCTTTCTCGTGCTGGGCCGCATCCAGTTGTCCGAAACCGGGCGCAAATACATCCTGGCGCTGGTTTACTCGGCGGCCATCGGTCTGCCTTCAGCCGTCTTGCTCAACTGGTGCTCCTTCCGCTACACGTCGCGATTTCCACGCGCCATCGTGCTCTGGCAGATTCTGATCCTGCTCTTCACGGCAACCGCCGGCTGCTTTGCGGCTGGCATCGTCTTTCAGCTCACCGGCGTCCTTCAGCGCTGGGAGTTCTGGCTGGAGTTCTGGGGCTCTTACCCCTTCAGCATCGTCATCACGCTACTGATCGGCATGAGCATGACGACCTTCATGACCATGCGCTACCGGCTGAACGAAGCCACGCTGGAGCTGCGCACCCGCGAGCTCGAACAGGAGCGCGCCACCAAGCTCCTGGCCGAGGCGAGGCTCTCCTCGCTCGAGTCCCGCATTCATCCCCACTTTCTCTTCAACACTCTGAACTCGATCAGCGCGCTCATTCCCTCCGACCCGCGCCGCGCCGAGGAGACGGTGGGCAAGCTGGCCTCGCTGCTCCGATTCTCGCTCTCGGCCAATCCCAGCGGTCTCGTGCCGCTGAGCCAGGAGCTGAAGGTGGTGCGCGACTACCTCGAGATCGAACAGACTCGCTTTGGCACGCGCCTGCGCTTCACCATCGACGCGCCGGAGGAGCTTGGCAGCGTGCCCACGCCGCCGCTGGCGCTCCAGACTCTGGCGGAGAACGCGGTGAAACACGTGGCCAGCGCGCGCGCCGAGGGCGCCGAGATTCGCATCGCCGCGCGGCGCGCCAATGCTTCGGTTACTCTGGAGGTGCTCGACGACGGCCCGGGATTCTCGCTGGCCAGCATCACCCCCGAGCACGGGCTGGGCAATCTGTCCGAGCGGCTCGAGCTGCTCTTCGGCTCGGCAGGCAAACTGGACGTAACCCGCGAGGGCGGCATGACCGCCGTGCGCATCACCCTTCCCGGTTGAGAGAGGAACCATGGAAGCACCGCTGCGCGCCTATCTCGTCGACGACGAACCGCTGGCCATCGAGCGGCTGCGGCGCATGTTGGAGCACTTCGACAGCGTCGCCATCGCGGGCAGCACCAGCGCCACATCCGAGGCCATCGCGTTTCTCGCCGCCGAAGGCGCGGCTATCGACGTGCTCTTTCTCGACATCCAGATGCCGGGGATGAACGGCTTCGAGTTGCTGGCGCGGCTGCCCGTGCAGCCCATGGTCGTCTTCACCACCGCCTTCGACGAGTACGCGCTGCGCGCCTTCGAGGTGAACTCGATCGACTATCTGCTGAAGCCCATCGAGCCAGAGCAACTCGAGCGCGCAGTGCGCAAGCTCGAGCGGCTCAGGGGCGCGGCGCGGCCAGGCTGGCAGCAGGGTCCTGCCCTGCCTGAGCTGCTGCGCGAGCTGGCCGCCTCGCTCAAGCCGCGTGCGGAGTATCCGCGCCGCATCGCCTATCGCGTGGGCGAGCGCATCGCCTTTCTCGCGCTCGACACGGTCACGCATTTCGTGGCCCGCGACAAGCTCACCTACGCCGTGGCGCAGGGGCGCAGTCACGCGGTCGACGCAACCATCGCCGAGCTGGAGCAGCGGCTCGATCCGTCGCGCTTCCTGCGCATCCATCGCGGCGCGCTCGTGAACGCGGACTGGATCCAGGAGGTCAACACCTTCTTTGCCGGCAAGGTCGTTGTCACGCTGAAGGACCCGGCGCGCACGCAACTGACGGTGGCCCGGGACCGCGTGCGCGACCTGAAGGCAAGGCTGGGAATTTAGAGCATCTCTCCCATCGGCATCGAGTCAATCCCGTTGTCGATAGCCATTGCCAATACTTGCAAGAACTTGTGGCGCCGGCCTCCTGGCCGGCTGTAGCGTGGGCCTCCCGGCCCACGCCCATCCTGCACCGATGGGAGAGATGCTCTAACAAACTGTGGTCAAGGCCGGCAGAAAGCCGACCGCGATCACCAACCCATCTGGCTCATTCGCTCCAGGATGATTCCGCTGTAGTGGCCCATCCGCTCCGGCCGCCGCTTCCGCGGAGCCGGCAGAATCGCGGCGAGCTCTGCCGACTGCAGCCTGCCGATACTCCGCGCCGAGGTCTTGTCCCAGGTGCGGCAAGCCTCCTCCGCCCCATAAACCCCGGGGCCCCATTCGACCACGTTGAGATAGAGTTCGAGGATCCGCTGCTTGCCCAGAACGAGTTCGGCCACCGGCGCCAGCGTGAACTCCGCGCCCTTGCGGAGGAACGAGCGGCCCGTGCCGAAGAAGAGGTTCTTCACGAGCTGCTGCGTAATGGTCGAGCCTCCGCGCATCCGCTCGCCCTCCAGATCGTCCTCGGCGGCGATTTGGATCGCGTGCCAATCGAATCCGTGGTGCTGGTAGAAACGCGCGTCTTCGGCGGCGATGACCGCGTGCTGGAAATTGGGCGAGATCTGATGGAGCGGAACGAACTCGTAGCGCTTTTGATACGGAGTCCCGTCAATCCAGGCCTGAAGCCGGCGCTGGGTTTGCACCGCCGTTGTCGGCGGGTCGATCCACCTGAGCGCCACAAGCATCAGCGCGGCAAGCACCCACAGAAGCGCCACGCCGATCGCAAGCCATCGAACAAAGGACCGGAGACGGCCCTTGCGATGCGGACTCCTGGCGGCTTTGTCTGGCGCTTCCGTCACATATCAGAATACTTGCCCGGGCCGGGGCGCGGACTGCGGCGTGGCGCGTGCGCGAGGAGCTGGAGCCGCCGGACTGCGCAGCGAACAAGGAGAGCCACCGGTTTGTGAGGGTGGATGCTTGGAGCGGAGAAGCGACGTAGCCTTCCGGAACCGTTGTGTACGCCCATTGGGAGTACAATAGGGCTAGGAGAGTGGGCGATGGCGGAGGGGTCGATACCGAACAAGGTGGAGAAACGGCGAGCACGCGATACGCGTCTTGGATTCCGCGTAGACGCCGAGACCCGGCGCATGGTGGAGCGGGCTGCCGCGCTGGAGCGCAGGAGCATGACAGATTTCTGCATGACGGTGCTGCTGGCGGCGACGCGGGAGACGATCGTGCGTCACGAGACGCTGGTGTTGACCGAACAGGAACGCGAGATCTTCTTCGACGCGCTCGTCAACCCTCCAGAGCCCAACGAGCGCCTTAGACGGGCGTACGCCGAGGCAAAGCGGACGATCTCGGCATGAATGCGGCAGGCGAAACTCCCTTTCGCCTCGTGCCGCTCGGCAAGGAGCACGACCGCCAGAACTTCACTTGCCGCGTCGAGAGCCTAGACAGCTACCTCAAGACCCAGGCCGGCCAGGATATGCGGCGCAAGGCGAATGCCGTCTGTGTGCTGGTTACCGAGGAGCGGCCGGAGGAGGTCGCGGGATACTTCACCCTGTGTGCAACCTCCCTTGCGCCGGGCGGAATTCCCGAAACAGCCAGGAGGCACCTTCCGCGCTATCCGCTGGTGAGCGCGACGCTGCTGGGGCGGCTCGCCGTGGCGCGCGAGTGGCAGGGCCGCGGCATTGGCTCTCGGCTGCTCACGATGGCGCTTGAGAAGTCCCTTCAGAACGCCGGCATCGTCGGCTCGTCGATGGTGGTGGTCGACGCGTTGGACGAGCGAGCCGCCCGATTTTACGGCCAACACGGCTTCATCCGGCTGCGAAGTTCGATGCGGCTGGTGATGCCGATGAGGACGATTGCGAAGCTGATTGGTGGTTAACGTCGTTCAGAATTTGCTGCGCCGTAATAGTATTTCTCGCATGAAAGCCGCCGTCAAAACTCTGATGGTCTCTTGATTGTTGCTTGCCGGCCTTTGCGCCTCTGCCTGTTGCCAAACTGCGCGTTCAAACGCTGTAGTACGCAAACCTGCTCCAGTGCAGACAAAACCAGTTCCCAGGAATACAGTCGATCCTCACGACTTCACTTTCAAGGGTCTGCATTTAGGGATGACGGCGGATGAGGCGGAGGCAGTTCTTACTGCTACGGCCCATATAGTATGCAACGTTCTTGCTTATTCATCCGGCACGATTGCATTGCGATGCTTAGGAAGACAAGCAACCGCGAATCTTTCGATGCGCTGCGTTCACTCAGGATGAAAGGTGCGTGGTTTCGCAATTCTTTCTGGCCAGATCAATATGTGTGCCTTGCCCCACCCGGCCCTCCTTCGCAGCCTCCAGGAAAGCGCCAGCCAAGCGCTCACGGTTCTCGTAGAGCCAGTCGGCCACCTCGGCCTCGCTGTCAGACTTCGGAATCTTCAGTGCTCCCATATCTTCCTTCATTTCAACGTTACGGCTTTGAACGCTTCGCGCGCCGCAGAGAGGGTGGCTTCGATCTCGGTGGGGCCGTGGGCGGTGGAAAGGAACATCGCCTCGAACTGTGAGGGCGGCAACCACACTCCTTGTTCCAGCATAGCCCGGTGGAAACGGGCGAAGGCCTGGGTGTCGGACCTGGCGGCTTCTTCGTAATTCGTGACCGGGCCGGACTGGAAGAACCAGGTCCACATGGAGCCGACCCGGTTGGTGGTGAGCGGGATGCCGGCTTTCCGCGCCTCGGCGGCGACGCCCTCGGCGACAGCTTTGGCGGCGGCTTCAAGCTGTGGGTAGATGGTCTCGGCGTTGAACCGGAGATGAGCCAGGGTGGCGAGACCTGCGGCCATCGCCAGCGGATTGCCCGAGAGGGTGCCGGCCTGGTAAACCGGCCCCAGCGGCGCCAGAAGTTGCATGAAGCGCAGCTTCCCGCCGAAAACGCCGACGGGCAAACCGCCGCCGACGATCTTCCCCAGAGTGATGAGGTCGGGGTCGACACCGTAGAGTTCGGTGGCGCCGCCGAGAGCCACACGGAAGCCCGTCATCACCTCATCGACGATGAGCAGGGCGCCGTGGGCCTGGGTCAGCTGGCGCAGACCGGCGAGGTAGCCGGGAGCGGGCGGGATGCAACCGGCGTTGCCGACGACGGGCTCGAGGATGATGGCGGCGATCTGATCCGGGTGAGCGGCGAAGGCGGCTTCGACGGCCGGGAGGTCGTTGTAGGGCAGGGCCAGCGTGAGCGAGGCGATTTCTTCTGGAACCCCCGCTGATCCTGGGATACCCAACGTTGCCACGCCGGAGCCGGCCTTGACCAGCAGGCCGTCGGAGTGGCCGTGGTAGCAGCCTTCGAACTTGACGATGAGCTTGCGGCCGGTGGCGGCGCGGGCCAGGCGGATGGCGCTCATGGTGGCTTCGGTGCCGGAGGAGACAAAGCGGAGCATCTCGATGGCGGGGTAGCAGGCCTGGACCAGCTCGGCGAGGTCGGCTTCGGCGGCGGTCGAGGCGCCGAAGCTGGCCGAGCGGCGGGCGGCCCGCTCGATGGCCTCGACGACCGCAGGGAAGGCGTGGCCGAGGATCATGGGGCCCCAGGAGCCGAAGTAGTCGATGTAACGGTTGCCGTCGGCGTCGGTGAGCCAGGCGCCCTGGGCGCTGGCGACAAACGGAGGCGCCCCGCCCACAGAGCGGAAGCCGCGGACAGGTGAGTTGACGCCGCCGGGGAAGAAACGCTCGGAGCGGGACTGAAGGGCGGCGGAGTGGGCGTGGGAGGGGGGCTCGGAGCGGGTCGGCATGGTGGGTTCAGTATAGAAGGGCCTGGGTGGGGAGAATGGCGCTCCGCACCCAGAGTCTCATCCGCCGCGGGTTGGCTGAGCCGGTGGCGAACTTAGAAGTCCACGTGCATACGGAAGGAGCCGACCCAGGCCGGGCCGCGGTCGCGGTTGTAGCCGGGGTTCGTAACGTGCTGCAAGTCGAGGGCGTAGAAGATGCCGCGCCAGCCGTGGAGCGTGTAGTAGCTCTCGACGATATTCTCGCGGCCGTAGTTCAGTTTGCCGTCGCCGAGCAGGAAGCCCATGCCGCCCAGCTTCAAATACTCCTGGTGGTCGCGCTTGATGGCGTTTGAGACCACGGCGAAGCCGAGCTTGTCCACGGGGCGGCGCCAGCGGGTGCCGGCGTAGTCGAAGCCGCCCTCCGCAGTCTGCTCCACCTCGGTGTAGGCGAAGGACTCGGTCTTGCCGTCGTTCCAGCCGAAGCGGCCGAAGACGCGCAGGTTCTCGGTGATCTCCTGCTCGGCGTTGAGGCCGAAGCCATACTTGAGTGCGGAGAAGTGCTCGTGCTTGACGATGTCGGGGATCTTGTCCTTGCCGTCGAGGAAGGCCCGAACGGCCTCGCGGTAGGCGCCCATGTGGGCGCGGTTGGCGTAGAAAAGCGCGCGCTGAACGCCCTTCCGGTTCTTCACCAGGCTGCGCCGCATCTCGAACTCGCCGTTCTGCGCGTGGGCGCGGCTGAAAGCCCAATCCAGATCCTGGCCGTTGGCCACCGTGGGCATGGCGAAAAGGCCGTAGCGGATGCTCCATTTGCGGTCGTCGTACTCGGCCATGCCGCCGACGGTGTAGCCGCGGGTGTCGGCGGCGTAGTCCCAGGCGCCGTTGTTGTCCACCGTCCAGTTCATGAACTGCAGGTGCGAGTCGGAGCCGATGGCGTTGACGTCGAAGAAGTCGGGCATGGTCAGCTTGCCGGCGCGCAGCTCAAAGCGGCGGATGGGCACGCTGGACGCCAGTGCAAAGGGACCCGGCGACTGGACTGTGGTCTGGCGGGTCAGCCCGATGACCTGGTGGAAGCCGTAGCGAGCCAGATAGGGCTTTGAGCCGAGAGTGGGGTTGCGGACCACGTCGACGTTGGTAAAACCGGCCAGGCCGAGCGCCTCGCTCAGGCCGCGGCCGCCGGCGCTCTCCACGTCGAGGATGAGGTCGGTGGCGTAACGGACCGAGTGGGTCGGGCGCACCGCGCCGTAGGCGGTGCCAATCAGCGAGGCCTTGTACTCGGCGGAGTTGCGGAAGGTGTTGGGGCCCTGGTACTTCGAGTGGAATGGCAGGCGGCCCTGGAAGATGGTATTGAACTGGCCGCTGATCCACCAGCGGGCGTCCTCGGAGTGGGGAAAGACGGCCACGATGGGGGCGTCCTCGGGCTGCTTGCCAACGGGGCTCATGTCGCCGGGCTGGCGGCCGAGGCCGTCCTGTTGCGGGGCGGGTGCAGGGCCCGGCTGGGTGAGGGTCTTGGGCAAGGGCGCCTCGGGCAGCTTCGCGACCGCCTCCTGGCCCCGGGCCGCCGGGACCGCCGCAAGCGTTAGCGTCACCAGCAGCACTCTTCCGCCGCAGCGCTCAATGGCCTTTCTTCCGGATTGAAGCAGCAGTCGCATCGAGTCTCCCAGATCAACGAGAAGGCGCCGCCGACGGCTCCCTGTCTTGATATTAACTATAGTTAATCATGTTTATGTGCTTTGGTTAACCGTATTCATGGAATTGTCAATTGCGCGCATGGCTCCGGCGCCAACTGGCGACAAGAAATCAGCCGCTTCAGCCGGAGTGCGCCAAGAGCCGGGATGCGGGCCGAGCAGCGCGGAGGCATTGGCCAGCTTTCCAGGTTGGACGCGGGGCCAGCGAGATGCGGCGTAGAATAATCATGCAACCAAGCCCCTCAGGCCAAACGCACCACCGGGGAGGGGGTTGCCCAAGGAAGAGACCCCATGGCGCGGCACGAGCGGGAGCGTTTGAAGTTGATGCAGCGCGTGAAAAAGCTGCGCGGGCAGTTGGATGCGGTCGAGCGCGCGTTGACCACCGACGACGATTGCGGCGACCAACTGATGCTGCTGGCCGCGGTGCGGGGCGGCGTCAACGGCCTGATGGGCGAGGTTCTCGAGGATCATATCCGGTTTCATCTCACCGAAGGGTCGAAAGAGCAGATTGCCCCGGAGTTGGCCGAAGACCTGATCGACTTGGTGCGGGCCTACCTGAAGTAACCCTCGCTGCGCCATCCCGTTGCTACCACTCAATTCATCGTAGTTTGTCCGCCTGGGCGGAATGTCAACGTGCGGTTGATTCGCGCCACGACGCCCCCCGCCGGCGCGGCGACGGCTTCGATCCGGGGTTCGGTCATGCGCACTGGTGCATCCCCCCGGCATGACTAAAAACAGGCGCCGCCGGGGCGATGCGCCGGGTCTCCTGGCGCACCCATATGCACTCCAACGGCCTCTTCGCATCGCCGGTCGCCATCCAGATGCACTGCAAAGGTGCGGCCTTCCGGATCAAAAACAAGGTCTTCTTCATGGTTCCTCCTCGCGCGATCCGCGCGCAGCGGCAGGTTGCGCCCGCAAAGAGGCGCAATCCGGCGCTGCCTTGGATCGGTGGTTCGGGAGGGGTGATTCAGGAGTCCAATTCCCGCATCACGCGCTCAATTCACAGGTCGAATGCCAGGAAGAGCGTGCGGGGAATCGTCCATAGCAAGACTAGGAACGGTTTCCGGAGCGCTCGTCGGGGCACAGAAGGGAACCGTCCCTACTGGGAGGCTCCTGGATGCACTCGGTGCTCATAAGTTGTCTTGTTTCTCCTGCGAGGCCTTTGTTTCCCCGCATTTCTTTTTTACCATACCCCCATAGGGTATAGTCAACCCGAAAGAATCCCTCCCGGGCTGAGAAGATGCCCGATTCGCGCGTGAATCTCACATTGCGGGAACCGATTTCCCGCCGCCCGACGCGAAGAGGAAAGTGAGCAGTGGTCGTGGAGGGTCTGAGCTACAACTGGTCGAAGATCTCGCGGAAATCGAAGGCGCCTTGTCTCCCGGCAAGCCACTCGGCGGCGCGCACCGCTCCCAGCGCAAAGCCGCGCCGCGAGTGGGCGTCGTGGCGCAGTTCGAGGGTATCCACCTCGCTCTTCGCGGTCACGACGTGCTCGCCTTTGGCGTCGGCGATGCGATGCGACGCGATCTCGACCTTGGCTCCTGGCCGCACCCCGAGGATGATCTCCCGGAGCGTAATCGCGGTGCCGGAGGGCGCGTCGAGCTTGGTGACGTGGTGGGTCTCGTCGATGGAGAACGTGTACCCGTCGAGAGCGGCCAGCGCGGCAGTGAGCCGGAAGAGTTTCTGCACGCCGATGGAGAAGTTGGTGCCGTAGAGCAGGGCTCCGCGCTCCTGCGCTTTGGCGACGAGTTCCGGCAGGTGGGCGTACCAGCCCGTGGTGCCCACCACGATGCGCCCGTCCAGCGCGAGCACGGCGCGGATGTTCTCGAACGCCGCCTCGGGCGCGGTGAAGTCGACGACGACGTCTACGCCGGCCAACTTCTCCACGGTCAGCGCCGCGGCGTGCTCGTTTTCGGTGATGTCGAGCGCGGTGACGGCGTGGCCGCGTTCGCGCGCTACGTCGGCGACCAGCGAGCCTGTCTTTCCTTTGCCGAGTACAAGGATGTTCATGGCGTACCTCGTTGAAGTGCTGGCCTCCAGCTATTAGCTTTTAGCTGGTGGGTCGCTGGCCGGGGGGTTCCGAGCTTTTGGTACGTGGTTTCCCAGGTCTCAGAATCGAGACCTGGGGCACCCGAGATTTGTGGCTGGTCAAGCGCGGGAGGTGCAACCGCAGGTCTTTCGACTTCGCTCCACTTCGTTCCGCTTCGCTCAAGATCACAGCCCCTTGGCGATCCCCCGGTTAGTCCGTCCCTGTTCCCTGTTCCCTGTTCCCTAGTCCCTGTTCCCTAGTCCCTCAGTCCCTTAGTCCCTTCGTTCCTCACTCCCCGCCCTTCACATCGAAGATCGCCGGGTCCGGTTCCTGGAAGAAAGCGGCGTGCAGCGAGCGCACCGCCTCGTCGGCGTCGTCCTCGTCGATCATGAAGCTCATATTGATTTCGCTGGCGCCCTGCGAGATCATGCGCACGTTGATGTGGCGGATGGCGGAGAAGACCCGCGCCGCGATGCCGTTATGTCCGCGGATATCCTCGCCCACCATGCAGATCAGCGCCTTGCGGCCCTCGTACTTCACGTCGGCAAGCTGGCTCAGATCGGCGGCGATCAGCGGCAGCTTGTCGTTCGAGTCCACGGTCAGCGAGACCGAAACCTCGCTGGTCGAGACCATGTCGACCGGGCACTTGTGCTTGTCGAAGATGTCGAAGATGGATTTCAGATAGCCGTGGGTCATCAACATGCGGCTGGCCACCACGTCGATGATGGACAGCTTCTTCTTGCAGGCGATCGACTTGAAGGGGCTCTTGCAGTGCGGCGCCAGCGAGATGATGCGCGTGCCTTCGTTCTGGGGGTTGCGGCTGTTGAGCACCATCACCGGGATGTTCTTTTTGACCGCCGGCAGGATGGTGGCCGGGTGCAGCACCTTGGCGCCGAAGTAGGCCAGCTCGGCGGCCTCCTCGAAGCTGATGACCTTGACGCGCAGCGCCTCGGGCACCACGCGCGGGTCGGCGCTGAGGATGCCGTCCACGTCGGTCCAGATCTCGATGGCCTCGGCCATCAGCGCACCGCCGATGAGCGCGCCGGTGAAGTCCGAGCCGCCGCGGCCGAGCGTGGTGGGGATGCCGGCTTCGTTGGAGGCGATGAAGCCGCCCATCACCGGCACCTTCCCTTGCAGGACGAGCGGGCGCAGCTTCTCTGGCGCGCGCCGGTCGATGATATCGTCCTGCGGGATTGCCTTCTGGAACTGCGAATCGGTGATGACGATCTCGCGCGCGTCCACGTGCGCCGCGTCAATGCCGCGCTCGCTGAAGGCTGCGGCCACAATGCGGCTGGAGATGCGTTCGCCGTAACTGACGATCAGGTCGGCGATGCGCGGCGTCAGCTCGAGAATTACCGCCAGGCCGCGCAGAATCTCGTCCAGCGAGTCGAACTTCTGGTCGATCAGCGTCTGCAGCGCGGCCGAGGCCTTCGGCTCCTTGACCAGCGCGGCGGCGGTGTCGCGGTGACGCGAGCGCAGCCGCGAGTTGATGGCCAGTGCGCCGGTGCGGTCGCCCTGCGCGGCGGCGGCAGCGGCGCGCAGCAACTGGTCGGTGACCTTGGCCATGGCGCTGACCACCACCACCGGCTGCCTGCCCATCGCCACACGGCCGGCCACGATCGCCGCGGTCCGCCCGATCGCCGCCGGATCCTCGACCGACGTCCCGCCGAATTTCATCACCACTACGCTCATCGGAGTCTTCCTTTGGAAGCAGTCAACAGGTGGACAGGTGGACAGGTGAGAAGTGGATCGTGCCGCGGCGGTTTCTGTGCAACTGGTTTCAGAGAGCGGACCAATATTTGCCCTTCAGGTGTGGAGAGCGTGGCGATCCTGGCGCCGTTATCGGTCCAATGCCACCTGTTCGCTTGTCCACTTGCTCACTTGTTCACTTGTCCACCTGGTCACTTGTCCACCTGGTCACTTGTCCACTTGTTCACTTGTCCACTTGTTCACCCGTCCTACAGTTTCCCCAGGCTCGCCAGCAGCTCGGCATTCAGAATCGTTGCGCCGGCAGCGCCGCGCACCGTGTTGTGAGAAAGCAGCACGAACTTCCAGTCCAGCAGATTGCACGGGCGCAGACGGCCCACGGTCACGGCCATGCCGGCGCCGCGGTTGCGATCCAGACGCGGTTGCGGCCGGTCCGGCAGGCCGCACCACTCGACCGGCCGCGCGGGCGCGCTGGGCAGGTTGATGCCGGCCAGCGGCTTGAATTCGTCCCAGGCCGCGAGAATCTCTTCGTGGGTCGCCGGGCGGGTCAGCTTCACTGAGACGCACTCGGTGTGGCCGTCGACCACGGGCACGCGGTTGCAGTGCGCGGTCATCCCCGCGGGAAGCGGCGTTACGGAATGGCCTTCCAGGCGGCCCAGCAGCTTCAGCGTCTCCGCCTCCATCTTCTCTTCCTCGCCGCCGATAAAGGGCACCACGTTGTCGAGGATGTCCATCGAGGCCACGCCGGGGTAGCCGGCGCCGGAGACCGCCTGCATGGTGGCGACGAAGATCTGCTCGATGCCGAAGCGCTGTTCGAGCGGCTTGAGCGCCATCACCAGGCCGATGGTCGAACAGTTGGGATTGGTGACCATGCAGCCGCCGGAAGCCTTGCGCGAGGGCTGCTCCTCGATCAGGTGCAGGTGGTCGGCGTTCACCTCGGGAATCACCAGCGGCACGTTCGGCGTCATGCGGAAGGCCGAGGAGTTCGACAGCACCACGCAGCCAGCCTCGGCAAAGCGGGGCTCCATCTCGCGTGCGATCGCCGCGTCCACCGAGGCGAAGACGATCTTCGGCGCGCCGGTGGGCTCGGCAGGCGAGACCGTCATCCTGGCAATGCGCTCCGGCAGCGGCGTATCCAGCCGCCATTTGGCGGCCTCGCCGTAGGGTTTGCCGCTCGACCGGTCGCTGGCCGCAACCCAGGCAACCTCGAACCACGGATGGTTCTCAAGCAATTGGATGTAGCGCTGGCCGACCATTCCGGTCGCGCCAAGAATGCCGATAGGGTATTTGGTTTGCATGGCGTTGGACACTCCAGTGTACAGGAGGACTGCCTGAAAACGGACAAATCGCGCGCTCCGGCGGGGGCGGACGCCGCCCGGAAACGCAGCGGATTCGCGGCCAGGCGAATCCGCGCGGCGGATGGCCGGCGAGCGCCAGGACGCAGAGAGCGGCAAAGCCGAGCAGAATCAGGCTCAGAACGCCGTTGGCGAGGCGAAAGAAGAGAGCGGAGATGTGGCGGGGAATGAAGCGCACCAGGAGGATCAGCCCGCCGAACCAGGTCATCAGGCCGCTGCCCGTAATCAGTGTTCCCCATCCGGGCGCCGACGCACCCAGCACAGGCCTTGCCAGCAGCAGCCAACTGGAGGTGACGCCCGCCCAATAGACCATGGTGAACGGGTTCAACAGGGTGATGGCCGCTGCCTGAAGGGCTTCCACGGCCAGGTGCGCGGGGACGGGGCCCGAGCCCCAGCGCTGCCGGGCGCTGTGAAAGGCCCGCAGGGGGTCGCGGAAGGTCAGGAGCAGAAAGTAGATTCCAGCGGGGGCCAGAAGGACGGCTCCAATGGCCGCAAGCAGGCCCCGGAGCCTGGGGCTCGCCAGGTCGGGCAGCAGGTAGCGGCCGCCCAGCAGCGCCAGGGAAAAGAGCGCCAGATCGCTGAAGGCGGCGCCGGCTCCGCAGGCCAGTGTGTGGCGCCAGCCGCCAGCCACGCCGCGGCGAATAGCCATCATGTTTACCGGACCGATGGGCGCGGCCGCCGCCAGCCCCATCAGAAATGCTCCGGCGAGCACATGGATGTAAGAAACGATCGCCATCTTTCGGTCAAAGGCCGTTCTGCGTTGAACTTATGAGTGCCTGACTCCATGGGCGGGGTCACCCGGCGCTCAGAACGGCGGCATCGCGTCTGCTCCGTGGATCGTTTTTTGCGATTGTACCGGGTGGAGGAGCCCCGGACAAAGAGCAGGAACGCATGTCCAACAAAACAAAGGCGCATCAGGGTCCCTGCTGACCCCGCTGACCGGCTGACTTGCTACCGCGCGCAGCCCGGCTAACCTGCTGCTCTTGTTTTGTCGAACCTGCATTTTGCTTCTTTGTAGTCCGCCACCGGCACGGAGGTCGTTCGACCCTTGGTGCGCATGAGCCCGTTTCCCGGTCGGATCCGGAACCCTTGAGCACCCCGGATTGTCGTCACGGGCTGCTTCCTGGCCCCGGAGCAAGCTTCCAGTCTTTCGGCGGTTTGCGGCGCCCTTCGACTGGCTCAGGGCTGGCAGGCATCCACCCAGCGCGCCCAGATCAGGTAGCGAAGTGTCTTTAGCTCCTCGACGCTCAGGTCTTCCGCATCGTGAGCGGCGCTCTGGGGGACGATGGCCGGCGCGGGGTGCGCCCGCCAGGCGATGGGCATGGCGCTGAAGATGAGTCCCGCGCGCGGCAGGTGGTACGGGCTACTGATTACCTCCGCCGAACTCCACCCGTTCCGGCGTAGAATGCGCGCCGAGAAGCAGGCGTTTTCGATGGTGTTGCGGGCGGACGGCTCCACCAGAATCGCCTGCGCCGGTACGCCCTGGGCATGCGCGGCGCGGGCCATGATCTCCGCCTCGACAAAACGGTTGCTTACCGCTGACCCGGTGAGGATGAGCCGCGGCGCCACGCCGCGCTCGTACTCGTGCACCGCCTCGGTGATGCGGGAGAGCTGCTCCGGCGTGGGGTTGCCGTCCGGGTCGGCGGGGCTGCCCAGCACGATGATGGCGTCAAAGCGAGCGAGCCCGGTGTTGCCCTCGGGCGCCAGCTCGCGCGCCACAATCGCCCAGCCAAGCAGGCCCCCCACCGCCAGGCCCCCGGCGAGAACCCATCGCCACAGCCAGGGGCTGAGCCGATGGTTCCGCGGTCCCGCGTCGCTCCTCTTCCTGATCGGACGTAGCGTGAAAAACTTGCCGGTCAAGGGCGAACTCCTGCCCACACTCTAAACGGCGAGCCCGGACTCTGGCGACAGAGTGGCGCCTGCCGCCGCTCAGCCCAGCTCCGCCGGCTCGCCCCAGGCCGCGAAGACCAGCTCGCCCAGCGGCTTGCGGCTCCGCGGAGCGATCTCGCGGGCCACCAGTTGCTCCGTGGCCAGCTCCGCCGGTTCTCCCTGGTAGCCCAGGGCAATCACCGCGCCCAGCACATACTCCTCGGAAATGCCAAAGGCCTCGCGCGCCGCCTTCTGGTCGTAGCCGGCCATCGAGTGCGTTCCCAGCCCGAGCGAGGCCGCCTGCAGGCAGAGCGTGGCATTGGCCGCGCCCAGGTCGTAGAGCGCCCAGGCATTCGCGCTGCCGTTGTGGCTCATCCGGGCGCTGGCCAGGGTCAGGATCAGCACCGGCGCCTGGCCGGCCCACTGCTGGTTGAAGCCCAGAAGCGCGCCGGCGATCTTCGAGTGGGTCTCCGTGCCGCGGCGGCCGATGAGGTAGCGCCAGGGCTGCTCGTTGTTGGCCGAAGCGGCCCAGTGCGCCGCCTCGAAGACGCGGTGGAGGTCGGCCGAGGCCACCTCGCGCGCGGAAAAGGAGCGCGGGCTCCAGCGGTTCAGCACGACGGGCAGCACGCCTTCGACGGGCGGCGCCACCTTCAACTGGTGGACTTCAGCGGCGGAGAGAGTCATGGGGAAGCTCCTTGGGAAAAAAAGTTCGCTACACCTGTTTGGATGCCCCGGCGGACGAGTGGATTCGCGCGGCAAGTGAAAAGTCGTTGCAACAAACATCCTGCCCGCAGTTGCGGCGCCCCGTCACCAGCCCCGGACCAAACGCATGAAGCGAATTCCTCGCCTTTGGCGTGTGCGCATCGCCCTCATTTCGCCCGGAGCGGTCACAGGTCCCGGCTTCATCCACGCCGCAACACCTATCCGCCGGCACACACAACGCTGAAAACAAACGGAGGGGCTTTCCGAGCTAACAAAGGGAGGGGCTTTACGAGCTAACAAAGGGAGGGGCTTTACGAGCTGCAGAAAAACTCGATACGTGGCACGAAAAATGTGTCAGGGCACGACTTCAGTCGTGCCGATAAGGCCAATAAAATCAATAGGGCTTTAGCCCCTGCGGGATGGTCTTCGGGAGCTCTCGCCATCCATTCAGAGTCCTTCCGCAGCCTCTCAAGTCCCGCGCTCTCAAGAAACACGTTTTGTCAGGACCGAGCCCTTCATGGAATCGCCCCGCCGCCCACTGCCCCTCGCACCAGCCCATCGGCTACGATGATTTCGTGGCCCCTTTGCTCGAAATCCGCGACCTCCGCGTCCGCTTTGGCTCAACCGAAGCCGTCCGCGGCGTCAGCCTCCGGCTCGACGAGGGAGAGGTCCTCGGCCTCGTCGGCGAGTCGGGCTCCGGCAAGAGCGCGACGGCTCTGGCCATCCCCGGGCTGCTGGGCCCCTCGGCTCAGGCCACAGGCAAGATCCTCTGGCACGGCCGCGGCGCTCCAGTCGACCTGCTCACCCAGCCGCCAGCGGCTCTGCGCCGCCTGCGCGGGCTTGAGATTGGCATGATCTTCCAGGAGCCCATGACCGCGCTCAACCCGGTGATGACCGTTGGCCATCAGGTGGCCGAGGCCTTCGAGGCGCACTCGCCTTCGTGGACCGGCCGCGAGGCCAGACGCAAGGCCGTCGCCGCCTTCGAAGCCGTCCGCATCCCCGACGCGGCGCGCCGTTACGGCGACTACCCGCACCAGTTCTCCGGCGGCCAGCGCCAGCGCATCCTCATCGCCATGGCGCTCATAAACCGCCCCCGCCTGCTCATCGCCGACGAGCCCACCACCGCCCTCGACGTCACCGTGCAGGCGCAGGTCCTCGACCTGCTCCGCGAGCTTCAGCGCGAGCGCGCCCTGGCCATGCTCTTTATCTCGCACGATCTCGCCGTCGTCGGCCAGGTGGCCGCCCGCGTCGCTGTTATGCGCCACGGCGAGGTCGTCGAGGAGGGGGATTGCATGCAACTGCTCACCCGGCCGCAGCACCCCTACACAAAGAGCCTGCTGGCCGCCGTGCCCACCCTGCGCACAGACCGAACGAAACCGCTCGCGATGGTCGGTGGCATGCCCAAAGAGGCGGGGCTGGCGACTCCTCATGCGCAGTAAGCACCTCCGGCAGAGCCGGAGGCTTTATGGTTGGCGGCCCCTCAATGGAGCTGGTGTAGGAGCGCTCCATGCCGGCAGAGCCCCATCGCCGCCGGCAGAGCCCCATCGCCGCCGGCAGAGCCCCATCGCCGCCGGCAGAGCCCCATCGCCGCCGACAGAGCCCCATCGCCGCCGACAGAGCCCCATCGCCGCCGACAGAGCCC
>JBAVMZ010000076.1:0-6850 GCA_049690595.1 Occallatibacter sp.
GAGGTGGCCTGGTACCGCCTGGCGCAGGCCTACCGCGGCGCCGGCAACCACGAGGAGCAGCAGAAGGCGCTGGCGGCCTTCCGCCGGGTGCACAGCTCCACGCCGGCCGGACTGCGCAAGCCCGGCGCCGCGAGCGAGATTACGCCGCAGCAACTGGGAACAGACGCGAAGCCGTAGCGCCGGGTGGCGTGGCTGCTTCTTCTGCCCCGTGTTTCGAATCACAAATAATTTCCCTTCCGAATCCTGCCTCGAACGTGTTACCGTTTTTGCGCCCGGAAAATCGCGCGCCCGTGTGCCCGCTTTTTCTGAACAGCAATGCCCGGCTCTGGCAGCTCGGGGACTCAACCAAGCGACTCAGCTCACAAAGGAGAAACCATGCATCTCTCCATGCGTACATCGATCGCCGCCCTGGCCGTGCTGGCGCTGGCTCTGGGAAGCGCCGCCGCGCAGGCCCCGGCCGCACCCGCCAAGGCCCCGGCCGCAACCCCGGCACAGGCCGCGCCGGCCGACCCGCTCAGGAGCGGATTCGAGAATCCGCCCGACAGCGCGCGGCCCCAGGTCTGGTGGCACTGGATGAACGGCAACATTACCAAGGAAGGCATCAAGCTCGACCTCGAATGGATGCACCGCGTCGGCATCTCCGGATTTCACAACTTCGACGCCGCACTCCAGACCCCGCAGGTCGTCGACAAGCGCCTGGCTTACATGACGCCCGAATGGAAGGAGGCGTTTAAATACGCCATCACCCTCGCCGACCAGTTTGGCATGAAGGCCGGCATCGCCGGCTCGCCCGGTTGGAGCGAATCCGGCGGTCCCTGGGTGCCTCCGTCGCAGGGCATGAAGAAGTACGTCTGGAGCGAGACCCAGGTGGAGGGCGGCAAGCCCTTCACCGGCAAGCTCGCGCATCCGCCGGCGAACACGGGCGCGTTCCAGGACGTGGGCATCCGCGACGAAATGGGAGCAGCCGCCAAGCAGCCGCCGCAGTTCTACGCCGACTCCGCGGTGGTGGCCTTCCGCGCACCCGCCAACGACGTCACGGCCGATTCGCTGCACCCGAAGATGTCCGTGAGCGGCGGAAAACCGGATTACTCGGTCTTTACCGACGGCGATCTGACCAAGGGAACCAAGCTGCCGCTGCCGAAGAAGGACCACCCCACCTGGGTTCAATATGAGTTCGAGAGGCCGGTGACCCTCCGCTCGGTGACCATGGCCACCAGCGAGCCGACCGGCTTTGCGGTGATGCTGACCGGTGCAGGCGTGCCGGAGAAGTTGCTCGAAGCCTCGGACGACGGCTCGACCTTCCGCGAGGTGGCCAAGCTGACCTCCGGCGAAGCGCCGCAGCACACCAACAGCTTTGCCCCGGTGACGGCGAAGTACTTCCGCGTCGTCTTCAAGGCCACCCCGGCGCCGCCCATCCCGGCATGGGCCGAGGGGATTGACCCGTCGAGCTTCGGCATCACGCTGCCGCCCAAGCCCACCGATTTCGAGATCACCGAGTTGGTGCTCCACACCGGCCCGCGCGTCAACCGCTTTGAAGAGAAGGCGGCCTTTGTGCCCGAGGGCGACCTCTACGGCCTGGCCACCCCCGAGGTCTCGCCCGCCGACGCCATCGCCAAATCCGATGTCGTCGACCTGACCGCGAAGATGCGCCCCGACGGCTCGCTCGACTGGACCCCGCCGGCCGGAAACTGGACCGTCCTGCGCATCGGCTACTCGCTGCTGGGCATCACCAACCACCCCGCCACCGCCGAAGCCACCGGCCTCGAGGTCGACAAGCTCGACCGCGCCGCGGTCAAGCAGTACTTCGAGAAGTATCTCGACAGCTACAAGGAGACCGTCGGCCCGGAGATGATGGGCAAAAAAGGCATCAGCTTCGTCATCAACGACTCGTGGGAGGCCGGCTCGCAGAACTGGACCGGCGAGATGATCGCCAAGTTCAAAAAGCTGCGCGGCTACGATCCCACGCCGTGGCTGCCGGTGCTGACCGGCCGCGTGGTGGGCTCGGCGGCCGAGAGCGACCGATTCCTCTGGGACCTGCGCAAGACCATCGGCGACCTGATCGCCAACGAGCACTACGGCGAGCTGGAAGCCGTGCTGCACTCCCGCGGCATGATCCACTACGGCGAGTCGCACGAGTCCGGGCGTGCCTTCGTGGCCGACGGCATGGAGGTGAAGAAGTTCAACGAAGTGCCCATGAGCGCCATGTGGACGCAGACGCCCGGCGTCAACCACGAGCAGTTCGGCTACAACGCCGACGATCGCGAGTCGGCCTCGGTGGCGCACATCTACGGCCAGAACATCGCCGCGGCCGAGTCCATGACCGCAGCCGCCGCGCCGTGGGCCTGGTCGCCGGCCACGCTCAAGCCCACCGCCGATCAGGAGCTGCTGAACGGCATCAACCGCATCGTGATCCACGAGTCAGCGCACCAGCCGCTGGTGGGCAAGGCGCCCGGCCTCACCCTCGGACCCTTCGGCCAGTGGTTCAACCGCAACGAAACCTGGGCCGAGCAGGCCAGGCCGTGGCTCGATTACCTTGCCCGCTCCAGCTTCCTCCTCCAGCAGGGTCACTTCGGCGCCGACCTGGTCTACTTCTACGGCGAGGACTCCAACCTCACCGCCATCTTCGACGGCAAGGCGCCCGAGATCCCCGCCGGCTACGGCTTCGATTACATCAACGCCGACGCCCTCATTCACGAGCTCTCGGTGGCCGACGGCCGCCTCACCACACCGGGCGGCATGAACTACCGCGTCCTCGGCATCGACCCGTACGCCAGTCATATGTCGCTGCCGGTGCTCAAGGCCATCCACAAGCTGGTCACCGCGGGCGCCGTGGTCGCCGGTCCCAAGCCGGCCGACGACCCGTCGCTCGCCGACAACCAGGCCGAGTTCGCCCGCCTCACCGCCGAGCTCTTCGGGGACGGCACAGGCGTTCACAAGCTGGGCAAAGGCACGGTCTACGCCGGCCAGAGCCTCGCCGATGCCTTCACCGCCCTCGGCCTCAAGCCCGACTTCGAGCACTCGAAGCCCGAGGCGGACACCCGCCTGGAGTTCCTGCATCGCAAGCTCACCGGCGGCGACCTCTACTTCGTCGACAACCGCAACGATCGCGGCGAAGCCGTCGACGCCACCTTCCGCATCGCCGGCAAGACGCCGGAACTCTGGCATCCTGAGACCGGCAAAACCGAGCGCGTCTCCTACAAGACCGCCGATGGGCGCACCACCGTTCCGCTCAAGCTCGAAGCCTGGGGCACGGTCTTCGTGGTCTTCCGCAAGCCGGCCGCGCAGTCCGCGCTCGCGCTTCCCACCCCCACTGAGACCGAGCTGACCACGCTCGACACCGGCTGGAAGGTCGACTTCCAGGCGGGCCGCGGCGCGCCGGCCTCCGTCACCCTCGGCGCTCTCGCCTCCTGGACCGCCAATGCCGATCCCGGCGTCAAGTACTTCTCCGGCACCGGCGCCTACACTCGGACCGTCGATGCGCCCGCCGCCTGGCTCAAGCCCGGCGCGCAGCTCTTCATCGACCTGGGCGACGTAAAGAACCTGGCCGAAGTGCTGGTCAACGGCAAGAGCCTCGGCGTGGTCTGGCACGCGCCTTACCGCGTCAACGCCACCGGCGCTCTCCACGCCGGCCAGAACCAGATCACCGTTAAGGTGACCAACTCCTGGGTCAACCGCCTGATCGGCGACCAGCAGCCCGGCGTCACCGAGAAGATCACCTTCGCCGACGTCAAGCCCTACCGCGCCAACTCGCCGCTGCTGCCCTCCGGCCTGCTCGGCCCGGTGCGCGTGCTCTCCGTCGCCACGAAGTGAAACCAACCACACGCGGGAGCGGAGAACAGTCCTCTCCCGCCGCAACAACAAAGGGCTCCGGCGTCTTCCGCCGGGGCCCTTTGTTGGTGGGCAGGTGGCCCACCTCCAGGGAATTCTGAAACATCCACCCGCCATGCACCACCCCGCCGGTGGCGCTTCGGAGCCGTGGCTGTTAGATTGTTCCCCAATGAACAGACTCCGCCGAATCGTTGCGCGTCTCGTACAAAGGCTGCGCGCCCGTGCCCCATCCTCGCTCTGGAAGCGGGCGGGGAGCGTCCTCCTGCTGGCGGCGCTCCTCGCCGCCCTGCTGGCGACGGCGTTGTTTCTTCCCGAGTGGCTGGCGCATCGCGCAGTCGAGCATGCGGCGGCGCTGAATCCTGCCGATAAGATCAAACCGGCGGAGTTCTCCAACCTCGAGAACGAGTCGCGCAGGACCGTGCTTCAGGTCCTGGGCGGGCTCTTCGCCTTCGTCGCGCTGGTTTTCACCTGGCGCAGGGTTCGCGTCTCGGAGCAGGGACACATCACCGACCGGTACACCAAGGCCATCGAGCAACTGGGGGCGCTGACCGCGGCGGGAAAGGCGAATGTGGAGGTGCGGCTGGGCGCCATCTATGCCCTGGAGCGGATCGCCCAGGACTCGCCGCGCGACCACTGGACGATCATGGAGGTGCTCACCGCCTATGTGCGGCAAAACGCCCCCTGGCCGGAGCAGGAGCCGACGCCCGAGGAAAACAAGAAGGCGATTGCCAGGGGGCCGGCGACGGAGATTCAGGCCATCCTGACGGTGCTGGGCCGGCGTCGCCGGGACGGCGGACGGGAGCGCGACGGACACCGGCTCGATTTGCACGGCAGCGATTTGCGCGGCGCGAACCTCGACAGGGCGCATATGGAAGGGGCGGATTTCACCGAGGCGCATGTGGAAGGGGCGCGTTTCATCGAGGCGCATGTGGAACGGGCGGATTTCTCCGGGGCGCATGTGGAAGGGGCGAACTTCCGCGAGGCGCATGTGGAAGGGGCGAATTTCACCGAGGCGCATGTGGAAGGGGCGAGTTTCACCGGGGCGCATGTGGAACGGGCGTATTTCTTCGAGGCGCATGTGGAACGGGCGTATTTCTCCGAGGCGCATGTGGAACGGGCGAATTTCTCCGGGGCGCATGTGGAAGGGGCGTATTTCACCGGGGCGCATGTGGAAGGGGCGTTTTTCGACGGGGCGCATGTGGAAGGGGCGCATTTCATCATGGCGCATGTGGACGGGGCGAATTTCAACGGGGCGCATGTGGAAGGGGCGGATTTCCGCCTTGCGGAGGGCCTCGCCGTGGAGCGGATCCAGAAAGCGGAGGGTTGGGAAAAGGCAGTTTTCGACGGGGAATTCGCGCGAATGTTGAACCCGGCCGAGGGAACGGGCGCGATGCCGCCGGAGGTTCGCCCTGAGCCGGAGCCGTCCGCGGATGAGCCGCAACCGGGCGGCGGCGGCGACGGCGAGGAAACTGAGCCGCCCATCCCTCCCGCCGCGCCTTGAGAGGATTCCCTCCTCGGGCCGGTGGCCCGCTCATCCTACCGAAAATCAATCTGACTCTTGAGGGTCTGTGCCCGATTCATCGCGGCTTTCTCGCGATGAGTGGGCCGGTGCGGCTTGCTGTCCACGCTGACTTGATTTCCACCGCTCCTCGAATGCCGCTGGCGTAGAGCTTGAAGCTGCTCCATGGGTGCCTTCCGGGTCCGCGCTTGAACGGGTTGCGACGAATGCGGCGCATCCCCTCGTGCTCCGGCCATCACCCGACCTCACGCCGCGGTAGCCACTTTCTTCGGCCTGCCGCCCTTGCGGCCGTTTGCTCTGGACGCCTGCGCCTTCGCTGCGCTCTTCGCTTTGCCGCCCAGCTCTCCCAGGCGCGCGGCCATCCATCGTTTCGATCCGAAGAACCCCTCCAACAGCGACGGTATGTACAAGTCGGCGTCCAACGCGGGGAAGTGAAGGCCAAAGCCCGGCGGGTCGATCTCGATCTCCCGCAACTGCTCGCCTGTGGCCGTCTCCAGCCCTTGAACGTCGCGCGGCGAGAAGGAAATCTCCAACCCAGTGCTCAGGCGCACCACAATGCGCCCGATGCGGCGATCGTAGCGGGCGCTGAGGGCGTGGGGAATCGTAGCCAGCATCTCTTCCCCTCTGCGGTTGGCTTCCAGGAATTCCCTATGCTCGTCCATGTATTTCCTCCCATGCCCTGCAGAGTTCGGCGACGTGATACGGCAACTTCGCTTGAATATCGCGCAATTCGTGATCTGAAAAGCCGAAGTTTGCCCGTAAACTCAGCGGGCCAGACGGACAATTCAAGTTGAAAATGGCGCTGTTTCCCTGCCCGATGACGTGAACGTGCACCGGCCGATGATCGTTTGAATAGATCACGACTCGCAAGCTCCCCAATCTCAAGACGGTCGGCATCAGAGCAGATTACCATAAACCTGAGCGGTTAGGATAGAGCCCTGGCGAAGGCAGTTCGCTATAGCCCATAACGAAGAGCACATGGCCCGCATCCAGGGGATTCCGAACCACCCACCATCGGTGCCCCCGGTCCCTCGCATTTGGGGACCGGGGAAACCACGATCCTCGACGCGCATCTGTCTTTTACCGGCCAGAGGGCCGCGCAAGCCCAGCCGGCCCCACTGCAAAGCCCGCCTTGAGCAAGGTCGAAACATGGCCCTGGCATTGCAGAAGATCACCCTCCCCCGGCGCACAATGGTCTTGAGAAGCACAAGGGAACGGGGGCCGCATAAGGCAAAGAAATGGAAAAGATATGGCGAACAAAGAAGGAAAAAAACACCACCCCCCTCCCCACAAACCCGGGTTTTTAGTGGGTCTCCGTCAAGGTAACTCTTTCATAATAAATATGTTAGCCAACATGCCCCATGTACTTATCAGTAAACAGAAACCCCAAAAAATCGCCTGTTTTGGCCAAGAAACAGCCCTTTTTGCCACTTTGAAGCCAGTTTTACGCACTCCGGATCGCTCTTCGAGTAGCGCCGGTCTCCTGACCGGCTGTGCCGGCGG
>JBAVMZ010000077.1:0-3774 GCA_049690595.1 Occallatibacter sp.
GGGTATTACGGCAAGTATTACAGCAAATACTACAAGCCGACGAACGCGTGAGTGGGGCGGCGCTCCAGCTCCGGGCGGGGGCTCCAGCCTCCCCCCGAATCACTACCAACGCCCCAGGCTGTGGCGCAGCGCGGCGCGCGTTCGAACATACGGGGCTGGCAGGCTGAAGCCTGCCCCACCAGGAAGATGCGGGGCCGAAGCCCCGCGCAGGCTGAAGCCTGCCCCACCTACGGGGGCGAGGCCAGGTTGAGGCGGCGGGTAGCGCGCCAGCAGGCGAGGGCCGTGGCCATGACCAGGTCGTCGTGATGGGAGCCGGAGCGGTCCTGGAGTTGAACGAACTCCTTGAGGAGCGCGTCGCGGTCGTGGATGCGGGCCGAGATTTTGAGCAGGCGTTTCTCCAGCAAGATGCGGAGATTCGTGATGAGGTCGCGGCGGGAGACGAATTCTTCGCCGGTGGCTTCCAAACGTGGCTTGCCGGCCGAGGTAATCGTGACCGGAGCGATGGTCACCCGGGCCTGGGCGTTGGCGGTCCCACCCATGCCAGACCCAGTGCTAAACCCCGTTCCGGGCTTGGCGCCGAAGAGGGCCGCAGTGCCGGCGATCCCGGCTTTACGAATGAGTTCAACGACGGGCCTGCCGACTCCCGAGGCATCAACCACCAGGGTCCGTGACGGAGCGGTCCCGGCATAGGAGTGAATCCCAGGCAGGGGCGCGGAGAGCTTTTCGAGCAGGCGCCGGATGCGGGCGACGATCTCGATATAGGGCGTGCCAAGAGCGAGACGTTCGGTGTGGCAGAGCCGGAAGTGGAGTTCGCGCTCGAATTCCCAGGTGGCATGGTTGAATGGGCCGGTTGGTTCAACGGTTCTGTACAGGATAGCGATGGCGGCCGGGTCGTGGCGCTGACCGAGATCGAGTCCAAGGAAGAGATGCGGCGGAGGTTGGTTCGGCATAAGCACCTAATCGAGTCTTTGAAGTTGTTAGTCCGGGCGGCACTGGAGACCCCACGCGGCGCAGCACGAGTTGAGCAACTGAGGGCGGGGCCTGGAGGCCCCACGCGGCTCTGGAGCGCCGCCCCACCACGCGAGGGCCACGACGGAACGATAGAAAGTGCAGGCGGGGCTGAAGCCCCGCGCAGGCTGAAGTCTGCCCCACCACCACGAAGCCCGCCCCACCACGCGCTTATCTCCATATCGGCGAGCCTCCGTTGAAGGGGGAGAGGCCGGGGTCGAGGGCGGAGTCCAACAGTTCGCGGTCGATGATCTGGGTTCCGGCGGCTACGAATTCGCACATGTATTCACGGCGAAAGACCGTGTCGCCCAACAGGATGCGCTGCTCGGCGAGGAATTCGGGCGGGATGCGCGGGCATTGCTCAGCGGTGACCTGGAAGCGGCGCCAAGCGATGGGCGGTTGTTCCGCCGCGCTGGGCGGCGGGCCGGACTCACTGGACGATTCTGCATTCAGCGGTTGTTCCGGGGACGAGTCCCCCGGTGATACCGCTTCGCGCGACCACTCTTCATAGAAGAAGCCGACTTGGGCGGCGGGCGTCGAGATCAGCCACAGACCGCCCCGGGAGACGGCGAGCATGGGATTGAGCGCCTGGTAGAGTTCGTCGGGGACGAAAGCGGCCTCATCAATAAGGATGAGCGAGGCTTTGGAAAAACCCCGGACATTGTCGGCTACACCAGGGAGTCCCACCAGGCGCGACCGGTTGGGCAGCACGAGGGAAAGCCGGTTGTGGCCATCGGAACGGCTGCGGACACCGAGTTGCGACAGAAAGAAGCGGGTCTTCTCCAGCCATTCCCCGGACTGACGGGCGGTCGGCGCGGCGGCGAGCACCAGCGAGTTGGGGCGGGTCCAGGCATGATGCAGCGCTTTGATCGCCGTGATGGTGGATTTGCCGAACTGGCGCGTGCAGCACAGGATGAGGCGGGCGGCGGTGGAGCGCAGGATTTCGGATTGCACCGGGTCGGGCGTGAAGCCCAGCAGCGATTGGGCCCAGCGGACAGGATCGGAAGGGATGCCGCCATTGCCAGAAGCGGAGTGGTTTGTCCCACACCTTCCGGCAGCGGAATCAGCGGCGGCATTGTTGGGAGTGAAATCGGCGGATTCCGGGCCAATCTGGAGATTGGCGTTCCCGGGCGGCTTGAGAGTGTGCCAGAAAGGCATTGGTCAGGCCGCCTTGGGAAGGTCGGGACGCAGGTTTTTCTCCGGGGGGACGCTTCCGGCACCCTCGGGAATTGAACCAGCATCGAGTTCTCCCGGGGCGGAACCGGAAGCGGCACTCTCCAGCGAGGAACCACAGGGATCGGCATTTCCGGGTGCACAACTGGGAGGGCCCGGTGCGTGGTTCGGCGGGGCGCCTTGCGAGCCAGCGATGGATGGGACTTCGTTCGATTGAGAGCGGGGATCGGCCGTAGTTGAAGTCGAACCGGAAATGGTTTGTTCCGGAGCCGGGCATGGAGCCAGGGAGTCGCGCTGGAGGGATTCTTCTGGAATGGCGCTGAGGCCGGCGTTGAGCTCCGGAGAGGAATCCGGGAGGGTCGCGCAGAGTTCGGGGGCATTTTCCGAATCAGCGCCGAAGGCGGCGTTGCCGTTTGGGGCGGGCTCCGGAGAGCCCGCGCGGCGCTGGAGCGCCGCCCTACTTTCACAAGCCGGGTTCGTTCCGGGTTCGTTTGGAGCAGGTAATTCCGGGTTAAGTGGTTGCGGGGGAATGACTTCTGGTGCGGATTCGGATGGTGGGAAGTTCTTGCGCAAATCCCTCAAGACGCCCAAGATGGACCGGCGGGCGTGGATGAGCTGAGCTTCGCGGCGCGTGAGGTAAGCGGGGAATTTCGAGCGGTCCACAATGGCGCGGCCCGCGGCCAGCAGGCGCGTGAGTTCGGGAACCGCCAGCCCCGCGGAATCGAGAGCGGGCGCCTGGATCTCCATCTCATGGTCGAGCAGCCGCGTATCGAGCGCATAGATGCGCGCGAGCAGCCAGTCGATGGCCGCGAGTTCGCGCGTCAGGTGGTATTCCACGGGGTCGGCCGGCTGGATCCGGCGGACATAGTCGGCAACCAGATCTTCAAATGCCGCGGGATCTTCATTCTTGAGAACGATGGCGTTGGTAGCGTAGCGACCGTTCTTGAGGGCGTTGAGGGCAGAGCGGGCCTTGCCCTCCGGAGTCTTGGGACCGCGCGATTTTGCGCCGTTGAGGCGGGCCTGATCGGATCTGGAAAGCGACATAGTTTCTGGTTCCCGCTTCTGAGCGAAGTTGCGGCGTCCGACCCCGGCCCGGCGTCAAGAGCCGCATCGAAAGATAGAGCGGACGCAAGCGGAGTCCGGGGCTGAGGCCGCGCAACATATTGAAAATGCACGAAGGAGATTTCACGAGCGCGAGTGAATGCCCGGTAGAGTCAGGCGGCGCCCCTGGCCTGTGGCCGCTCCGCTGGTTGGTCTCTTGCTCTTCAGAGAACGACGTGAACCAGGCGGAAAACAATGGGCGCCCCCCGGTTCTGCTCCACAAGCTAACGAGGAGTACGGATTCGAGCGCTGGCGCGAGGTTCTGCTGAACGGCGCCGATGAAGAGGCGTCGGGGCATCGTCGAAGACCTGGGGATTCGCGGAGCGACCCAATACGGATGGCCGTTAGGATCGAAGGCCTTCGTTCAAAATCTCGAACAACGCTTCCGGCGCCAGCTGCATCGCTTGACCCCAGGCAGGCCCAAGGCAGACAACGGGCGCCGGGGCCGCCCGCTCAATGGCCAACTGACGTTGGACATCGGGATTTGAGTAC
>JBAVMZ010000078.1:0-16171 GCA_049690595.1 Occallatibacter sp.
CTGCCGGGGAAGGTGAGCGGAACGTCGAGCAAGCGCGGGCGCGGACGCCCGCGCTACAGCCGGCCGGGAGACCGGCGCTTCCGCTCCATGGGCTGCGGGTCGGAAATGCCGGTGGGGGACTAAAAAGAAACAACTCTGGTGGCCCATCGAGAGCGAGCGCGGGCGAGGACGCCTGCGCTACAGCCGATCTGCAGATCGGCGCTACAGTTTCGTGCCTCGCGGGTTGGCGAGGGCGGCGAGGGACTGTTACAAAGCGCATGAATTCGGCATCCTGCGCGGAGTGATCTCTTGCATTCCAAGAGCGGGTTTCGTCGGGTTTGCCCGGCCCCGCGCACCTGCGCAAGGCCACGCCGAGTTGATATGCTGGACGGGTCCCATTCGCAAGCCACTCCGCCCCGGAGGCACACCCGATGATCCAGGTGCGCAATCTCAAGAAGGTCTTCGGCTCGTTTACCGCCGTCAACGATGTCTCGTTCGACGTGGCCGAGGGCGAGATCTTCGCCTTCCTCGGCCCCAACGGCGCCGGCAAGACCACCACCATCCGGATGCTGACCACGCTGCTCCATCCCACCGAGGGCGAGATCCTGCTCGACGGGCTGGACCCGCAGACGCATCAGAACGAGGTGCGCAAGCGCTTCGGCATCGTCTTCCAGGACCCCTCGCTCGACTCGGAACTCACCGCCTGGGAGAACATGGAGATCCACGGCGTTCTCTACCACGTGCCGCGCAAGCTGGGCCGCCAGCGCAGCGAGGAGCTGCTCAAGCTCTTCGAGCTCTGGGAGCGCCGCAACGACCCGGTGAAGAAGTTCTCCGGCGGAATGCGCCGCCGCCTCGAGATTGCCCGCGGCTTTCTGCACACGCCGCGCATTCTCTTCCTCGACGAGCCGACGCTGGGCCTGGACCCGCAGAGCCGCAACCAGCTCTGGAACCATGTGAAGAAGGTCAACGAGGCCGAGAAGGTCACCGTCTTCCTGACCACGCATTACATGGACGAGGCCGACCGCGTCGCCCACCGCATCGGGATCATCGACCACGGCCGCCTTGTGGCCCAGGGCACGCCGCAGGAGATCAAGGCCCAGGCCAACGCCGAGAGCCTGGAGGACGCCTTCCTGGCGCTCACCGGCGCCACCATCCGCGACGAAAGCTCTGACGGGGTAGACCAGATGCGGCAGTTCGCGCGCATGTGGCAGCAGGGAGGCAAGCGATGACAGCAATCTACATTCTTTGGCTGCGCGAGCTGAAGCGCTACACCCGCTCGCGGTCGCAGATCGTCGCCTCGCTGGGCCAGCCCATGCTCTATCTGCTGGTTCTCGGCTTCGGCCTCGGGCCCGTCTTCCAGCGCGCCGGCAATGGCAGCTACCTGCAATTCGTCGCGCCGGGCGTCATCGGCATGACGGTGCTCTTCTCGTCCATCTTCTCCGGCCTGGGCATTCTCTGGGACCGCCAGTTCGGCTTCCTCAAGGAGACGCTGGTGGCCCCGGTGCCGCGCCTGCAAATCATGATCGGGCGCACGCTGGGCGGCTCCACGGTCGCGGTGATCCAGGGGCTGCTGGTAACCGCCGTCTGCCTGATCTTCGGCTTCCGGCCGACCAGCTATCTCACGGTGCCGCTGGCACTTTGCTTCATGGTGGCCATTGCCATCGTCTTCGCCGCGGTCGGCGTGGCCATCGGCTCCGGCCTTCAGGACATGCAGGGCTTCCAGCTCATCATGAACTTCCTGGTCATGCCCATCTATTTCCTTTCGGGCGCGCTGTTTCCGCTCACCGGCCTGCCCCGGGCGCTGGCCGTCGTCACCCGCCTCGATCCGCTGGCCTACGGCATCGACGGGATGCGCTGGGTTCTGCTCGGCCCCTCGCACGCGGCCTTCAACCCGCTGACCGACGCTGCAGTGCTGGCTGCGGTCGGCGCGGTCCTGCTGGTCATCGGGGCGCAGCGGTTCTCGAAGATCGAGGTCTGACGGCGGTTTTGGGGGGCGGGGTTTCACATCTTCCAATTGTCGATTCGGCACGATTCTACTGCGATATCGGCGCATGAGAGCAACCGCAGGTCCTTCGATCCCGCTGCGCTGCATTCCTGATGAACAGACGCGATTTCCAGCGTCCCTACGGGGCTTGAGGCTGAATTTGGAGCTCAACCCAGGACTGCCCCCTCGCGTCGTTAGGGGTTGTCCTGGGCCAACCTCGGTTGCCCCGGGGGGAGTTCGCGCCGCCGGCCGGGCGCTGCGATAGACTCTTTCTGTCGCATGATCCCACTCCCCTGCAGGAGGTACGCAATGCTCTTCCGCGCTCTGCTGCTCTCCGGGCTCCTGGCATCGGCCGGCATCGCCGCCCTCGCGCAGGAACCGGTCAAGCTGGATCCGGACGCCGTCGCGCAGCTCCTCACCCGCCGCGTCCCGCCTGTCTATCCACCCATCGCCAAGGCCGCACGGATTCAGGGCACGGTGGTCTTCGACGTGGTCATCGGCCCGGACGGCAAGCTTGCGTCGATGAAGGTCGTCAGCGGACCGGCAATGCTGCAGCAGGCGGCCATCGACGCTTTGAAGCAGTGGACATTTCAGCCCTTTCTGCAAAGCGGAACGGCTGTGACCGCTGCCGGCAGAATCTCGATCGAGTTCAGCCTCGGGATGAGCGCCGAAGCCGCGAAGAAGGACGAGGAAATCGCGCAGCGCTACTTCGAGGTGCAGGATGAGTGCCATAAGGCTCTCGCCAAGCAGGACAACTCCCCGGAGACCGGCGCAGCTTGCAAGAAGGATGCGGACATCGCGGACGAGTTTGCGCCGGATGCTCGATTCATCGAGAAGCGTTCCTCTTTCGTCTATGCCGCTTGGGCTCTTGCCGATTGTCACGACTTCAAGACCGCGCTGGTCTATGCGAACAAGGCGGTGACGGTGGTGGAACTTGGTCACGACGACAACTCCGGCTCCAGCGCGGCCTACGGCATCCGCGGAATCGTCGAGGGCGATCTCAACGATCTTCCATCCGCGGATCGCGATCTGACCACTGCCGAGGAATTCGGGCGGAAGGCTCTCGATTGGGCGAAGAAGGAGAACTTCGAAGATACCGACAGCTATGTGAATTCGCAGCGTCTTTATCTTCGCCTTCACTCGGCACTTCTGCTAGCCCTTAACCGCCCCGGCGAAGCCAGGAAGAAACTCGAAGAGATGGAGACCCTCAAGTAGATGAGCTCGCCGCAAAAACTCGGTCTCATCGCCGGCAACGGGCGGTTTCCTTTTTTGCTGCTCGACGCGGCGCGGGCGCAGGGGCGGCCGGTTTGCGTGGCCGCCATTAAGGAAGAGACCGACGAGGAGATCGAGGCCCGCGCCACCGCCGACCCTGGCATCACCGTGCACTGGCTCTCGCTGGGCGAGTTGTCGCGGCTGATCGAGACCTTCCGCAAAGAGGGCGTGCACGAGGCTGTGATGGCCGGCCAGGTGAAGCACAAGCAGATTTTCTCGTCGATCCGCCCGGACTGGCGGCTGGCCAAGCTGCTGCTCAGCCTGCGCACGCGCTCGACCGACATGCTGCTGGGCGCGGTGGCGAAGGTGCTGGGCGACGAAGGCATCGAGCTGATCAGCTCGACCGCTTTTCTGGAGCCGCTGCTGGCCGCCGAAGGCGTGCTCACCGAGCGCGCGCCGGACGAAGAGGAGCGCAAGGATATCGAGTACGGGCTGGGCGTGGCCCGCGCCGTGGCCGGCTTCGACATCGGCCAGACGGTGGTGGTGGCGGCGCAGGCCTGCGTCGCCGTCGAGGCCATGGAAGGCACCGACGCCGCCATCGAGCGCGCCGGCGCGCTGATGCGCTCGCTGGACGACGAGGCCTCTACGCTCGAGCGCAAACTCACCGTGGTGAAGGTGGCCAAGCCGAACCAGGACATGCGCTTCGACGTGCCGGTGATCGGCATTCGCACCGTGGAGACGATGATCCGCGCCGGCGCCACCTGCCTTTCCGTCGAGGCCGGGCGCACGCTGCTTTTCGACCGTGCGCATCTTTTGGAGCGGGCGCGCGAATCCGGCATTGCCATTGTGGCCCTCCCGCGCTGATACTTGTCGTCAGTGGAGGCTCGGCCGCCCCTGGCGCGATGCCCTCCCGCAACCTTGTGGCCGGCCTTCCCCTGTTCGCCTGCCGCAAATCGACGGCGCACGCATGGCTGCCGGGCCCCCGCAAGCGCGTGTACGTCCCCCGCCGCATGGAGGTTTTTGTGAGAAAGACTTTTGTTGTTGCCTTGGCCGCCGTTCTCGTGCTCGCGGCCGCAATCGTAAACGTGGAAGCCGCCGGCAAGAAGGTTCCCGCCGAAGGCCAGATGGCGCCCACCTTCACGCTGCCCTCGCAGGACGGCACGCAGATCTCTCTGGCCAGTTTCCGCGGCCAGGATGGCAGGCCGGGCAAGTACGTGGTGCTCTACTTCTACCCCAAGGATGCGACGCCAGGGTGCACCATCGAGGCGCACAACTTCCAGCGCGACCTGACGCAGTACGAGCAGAAGAACGCCGTAATCCTCGGCGTCAGCGAGGACTCCGTGGACAGCCACCAGAGCTTCTGTACCAAGGAAGGGCTCTCCTTCCGGCTGCTCTCGGACAGCCAGCACAAGGTGGCGCAGGCCTACGGATCGCTGGGCAACTTCGCAGGCATCAAGCTGGCGAATCGCAACACGTTCCTCATCGACCCCACCGGGAAGATCGTGAAGGTTTGGACCGGGGTGAATCCCTCCACGCACTCGCCCGAGGTGCTGGCGGTGTTACCCGAATCAGTCAAGCCGCCGGTGACCAACTAGAGCATCGCTCCTGTCGGCGTAGAGTGAGCGCGGGCCGGGAGGCCCACGCTACAGCCGGCCAGGAGGCCGGCGCTACAAGTTCTTGCCGGTACTGCAAGTTCTTGCCGGTACTGACATTGGTCATCGACAACAGGATTGACTCGATACCGATTGGAGAGAGGCTCTGGTCCTGCGGCCTCGCGGTACGGAGGAACAACCGCAGGTCCTTCGACTCCGTTTGGTGCGAACTTCGCACCAGACTACGCTCTGGATGACAGCTCGTTTTTGATCCTGACGTCTGAGAGACCACACCAGCCCAACAAGGAACAAAGGAGAAGCGATGAGCGATTTCGAATCGAACGAACTGTCTGTCAAGCCGCCCGTCACGCAGGTTGACTCCGTCGAGGCCATCGGCGCAGAGGATGCTTCCTTCGCGCCGTCCGCGGACAGGGAACTTTCGGTCAAGCCGCCGGTGCCGAACGCGATCGCCGAGGAGACGCAGGAGTAGCACGGCGCGAGCCTGCGCGCACACGCAAAAAAGCCCGCCGGACGGCGGGCTCTTTTGCTTGCCTTTTGGTGCTTGCCGCTGCTACTTGGTTGCCTTCTTCGCAGGGGCTTTCTTGGCGACTGCCTTCTTCGCAGGCGCCTTCTTGGCGGGGGCCTTCTTGGCCACTGCCTTCTTCGCCACAGCCTTCTTGGCAGGAGCCTTCTTCACAGCTGCCTTCTTGGCGGGGGCCTTCTTTGCTGCTTTCTTAACGGCCAACGGTTTACCTCGTTTGCTGGTTTTGCCGACGCTCTTTTTGGCCGCAGCCTTCTTGGCCACTGCCTTTCCGCCCTTCGCGCCAGCGGTGTTCTTCTTGGCGGATTTCTTTGCGGCCTTTTTGGCCACAACCTTCTTCGCGGCTGCCTTCTTTGCCGGGGCCTTCCTGGCCGGAGCCTTCTTCGCCGGGGCCTTCCTGGCTGCCTTCTTCGCGGACTTCTTGGCGGCCTTCTTGCGGGCCGGTCTGGCTGCGGGTTCGTCGAATACGAGGATTACCTCAGTGCCCGTCTCCTCATCGTCGTCCGAAGAGGTCAGCACGCCCGAGATCTCGACTTCGTCTTCCTCGTAGCCATCGTGGTCGGGCTCATGCTCGGCCGGCGCGGCAGGCTTGTCGCCATCGCCCATTGCGTACATCCTGAACACTTCTTCCATCCGATTGCCTCCAGCGGATTACCGCTGTCCACGTTGCTTGTTCTGGCCGGTGGAACGGAAGACTCCGCTGCGCACCAAAACCACACTAGCAATAGATTGCACGCAAATTAGTGCAGATGACAAGTACGGAATGAGGCGCGAGGCTATTTTTCTTTTGCATTTTTGCCTTTGGCGTGCGCCGCGGGCTTGTGTGCAGAGCCGGCGGCATCGCGGTTGGATGAGTTTTTCTTTGCGCCTTTGCTCTTTGAATCGCTCTTCGCGGTGGCCTGCTTCTTCGTGGAGGTCTTCGGTTTTGCCTCTGCCTTCTTCGGCGCTTCGGCGGCGTGCTTTGCCTTCTCGCCCTTTGTTGGCGCGGCTTCGCTCGTCTTTGCAGCGGACTGCTTAGCGTGCTTGCGGCCGTGCGATGTGCGCTGCACTGCGGCCGGCTCGGCCACGCGCAGCTTGCGGCCCGTCTCGACCTTGATGCCCGCGATCTTGTTCCAGCGCCGCAACTGATTGAGCGAAACACCGAAGCGATCGGCGATGGTCACCAGCGTGTCGCCCTTGCGCGCCGTATACGTCTGCATGCGCGCCGAGGGCGTGGCCGCGGGCGGCACGGGCACCACGAGAGCTTCGAGCTTGGAGATTTCGTCGCCCTCGCTCAACTGATTGGCCGAGGCCAGATCCGCCGCGCTCACGCGATACTCGCGCGCCACCGAGGCCAGCGTGTCGTCCGGAGTCACGCGATGATAGCGCCACGAGTTGCGCTTGTTCTCGGGGATGGCCGCAACGCGCTGCGCGAAGTCGGCAGCCTTGCCCGCAGGCAGGTGGAGGTCGAAGGAGGTATCGGGCGGCGTCGCCAGCCGCAGCAGGCTGGGATTGAGCGCGACAAGATCGGTGACGGGTGAGTCCACCAGGTCGGCCACGAGCCGCAGATCGATGGGGTAGTTCACCGTCACGGTTTCGGCAACGAGCGGCGGGTCGAGCGTCAGGTCGTCGAAACCGTATTGCGTGGGGTGGTTGGCGATGATGATCGCGGCCAGAATCTCCGGCACGTAGTTCTTGGTTTCACCGGGCAGGTTGTTGCGCTTGTAGAGTTCCCAGAAGTCCGCGTAGCCGGTCTTCTCCACCGCGCGCTGCACGTTGCCCGCGCCCCAGTCGTATCCGGCCATGGTCAGGTACCAGTCGCCGAGCTGGTCGTAGATGAACTTCATGTAGCGAGCGTAGGCGCGCGTGGACTTCTCGGGATCGAAGCGCTCGTCCACGAAGCCGTTGCGGGCAAGCCCGTAGTCGCCGTGGGGCATGAACTGCCACATGCCGCCGGCGCCCGACTTGCGATTGACGGCGGTGGGCTGAAAGCCCGACTCGGCCACGGCCAGGTAGATCAGGTCCTGGGGCACGCCCTCATCGGCCATGACCTTCTGGATCATCGCCTTGTAGCGGCCCGAACGCTGGAAGGAGTGCAGCAGCGTGTAGTGGCCCTTCTTCGTATTGGCGAAGAAATTGATGTAGGCGGCCACGTAGTCGTTGACCATCAGCGGCAGATCGCTCTTGGTGGTCGCCAGGTCAGCCTTGACCTTGGCGACCAGGTTGGGGTCGACCTCGAAGGTCACATCCTCGGCCACGTCGGCCGGTGTCGGTTCCACCTTGGGGGCAAAGCCGTTGCCCTGCTTGAGCGCGTCCATCTCGAGCGCATTCACCTGGTCGACGATGCGGTTAAATTCGTCCTGGAGGCGCGGCTCGCTCTGGATCTCGATGTTGCTGGAGAGCATCAGGTCGACGGCGCGGTCGAACTCGATCTTGGCTTCGAGCAGATGCTCGATGCGGTAGGCGGCTTCGCCGCGCGCATAGGCGGCCTCCACCTGTCCGATGAGCGCGCTCACCTGCTGCTGGCGCAGTTCGGCGGGCGTCGGCGGCGCCGGTTTGGCGGGCGCCTTTTCGGTCACGGCCGGCGCGGTGGCCTGCGGCGCGGTGGCCGCGGGAGCGCCTGTCTGAGGCGTCTTCTCGCACCCGGCCAGCAGAAGAGCCAGCACGGCGCAGCCTGTCAATCGGTACGGATTCCTACTCATCGCCCTCATCGAATAACGGCCCGTCTGCCTAAAGCCTGCGTAAGCCACTAAGCCGATGATAAGCTATGCCATGAAGGCAATGCGCGCGGACACGCCCGGATTGCCGACTTTCGCAAGGCTGCCATGGACTCCCGCTTTCTTCGCAACTTCGCCATCATTGCCCACATCGACCACGGAAAGTCGACGCTGAGCGACCGGCTGCTGGAGCTGACCGGCTCCGTGACCGGTCGCGAGATGCAGGCGCAGATCCTGGACGCGATGGATCTGGAGCGGGAGCGCGGCATCACCATCAAAGCGCACGCGGTGCGCATGATGTACAAGGCGCACGACGGCCAGACCTACCAGCTCAACCTGATCGACACGCCCGGCCACGTGGACTTCAGCTACGAAGTCTCGCGCTCGCTCTCTTCCTGCGAAGGCGCCTTGCTCGTCGTCGATGCCACGCAAGGCGTGGAGGCGCAGACGCTGGCCAACGCCTACCTGGCGATCCATCACGGGCTGGAGATCATTCCCGTCATCAACAAGATCGATCTGCCTTCGGCCGACATCGTGCGCACGCAGGAGGCCATCGAGAAGGCGGTGGGCCTGGACGCCACCGATGCGATTGCCGTCAGCGCCAAGACGGGCGTGGGCGTGGACGAGATCCTGGAGGCGATCGTCCACCGGCTGCCGCCGCCCACCGGCGACCCCGATGCGCCGCTGCAGGCCCTCATCTTCGACTCCTGGTTCGACGCCTATCGCGGCGTCATCGTGCTGGTGCGCGTGATGCAGGGAACCATGCGCCGCGGCCAGCGCATCCGGTTGATGTCCAACGGCAAGAACTTCGAAGTGGAATCGATGGGTGTGCTCTGCCCCAAGCCGGTGGCCATCGAGCAGCTCTCGGCCGGCGAGGTGGGCTTCTTTGCCGCCACCATCAAGAACGTTTCCGACACGCGCATCGGCGACACGGTGACCGAGGAGTTGAGGCCCGCGACGCACCAGTTGCCCGGCTTCGAAGACATCAAGCCGATGGTCTTCGCCGGCCTCTACACCGTGGACTCTCACGAGCACACGCTCTTGCGCGATGCTCTCGAAAAGCTGCGGCTCAACGACAGCTCATTCTTCTTCGAGCCGGAGAGCTCGGTGGCGCTGGGCTTCGGCTTCCGCTGCGGGTTCCTCGGCCTACTGCACATGGAGATCATCCAGGAGCGGCTGGAGCGCGAGTACGAGCTGGACCTGATCACCACTGCGCCCGGCGTGCGCTACCACATCACGCTCACCGACGGCACGGAACTCGAGGTCGACAACCCCTCGCGCTGGCCCGAGCCCACCAATATCGAGTCGATCCGCGAGCCGGTCATCACCGCCAAGATCCTCACCAACGAAGAGTACGTCGGCGGCATCTTCAAGCTAGTGGAAGAGAAGCGCGGCAGGCAGCTCAACTTCGAGTACGTAACACCGACGCGGGTGATGATCACCTACGAGCTGCCGCTAAACGAGATCGTGCTGGACTTCTACGACCGGCTGAAGTCGATCTCGCGCGGCTACGCGTCGCTGGATTACCAGTTGGCCGGCGAGTGGGAGTCGCCGATGGTCAAGCTCGACATCCTCGTCTCGGGCGAGCCGGTGGACGCGCTTTCGATCATCGTGCATCGCGACTTTGCCTACGAGCGCGGCCGGGCGCTGGTTTCGAAGATGCGCGAGCTGATTCCGCGGCAGCAGTTCGAGGTGGCCATCCAGGCGGCGATCGGCGCCAAGGTGGTGGCCCGCGAGACGGTCTCCCCGCTGCGCAAGAACGTGCTGGCCAAGTGCTACGGCGGCGACATCAGCCGCAAGCGCAAGCTGCTGGAGAAACAGAAGGAAGGCAAGAAGCGCATGAAGCGCATCGGCAAGGTGGATATCCCGCAGGAGGCCTTCCTGGCGGTGCTGCGCGTGGGCGAGGATGCCCAGAAGTGACCAAGGTGGCATCAACGGCTCGAATGCCAGTTACCCTCTGTTGACCTTCAATTGTGGATATCGGACTGAAGTTGCCCGATGCGGGGATTTTGCAATGGAATCGCAGCAAAGGCCCGAGCGGTGCGCGGAGCGATAGGAAAATAACGACTTAAGGGCTGTATCAGAATCGTACGCGACTTGACAAGAGGGGAAAACGGCGAACTTCCGCTATTGCTCTCAGCGAAATCCACAAAGTTTTCCACAGAGGGCGCGCTGGGCCGCGTGGAATTGGGCCCGATCCCGCAGGCATTCGCGCGCCGGTAACGGCTCCGCACCAGAAGAAAGGGCTCCGCCGGAGCGGAGCCCTTGATGAGCGCCAAAGCGCCGGTCCGGATTAGTGGCCTGCGGGCTTGGGAGCGGCCGGCTTGGCCGGAGCGGGAGCCGCAGCGCCAGCCGGCTGGGCAGGCGGTGCGGGAACGCCCGACTTCACGTTGTAGGCATCGATGATTTGCTTGGTGATGTTGGTGGACTCGCTGGCGTAGAGGACCGGGTTCTGCTGCTGGGCCACGTCGAGCACCAGCGTGTAGCCCTGCTGCTGGGAGTAGGCGGCGAGCACGTCGTAGACCTTGGAGGCGAGGCCGTTGTAGAGCTCCTGCATCTCCTGCTGGAAGTCGTTCTGGGCGTCCTCGGCCGAGCGCTGCAGTTGCTTTTCCTTGTCGTCGATCGTCTTGGCCTTGGCGGCGCGCTCGGCATCGTTGAGCTTGTCGCCGGTGGCCTGGAGCTGCTTCTTGAGGTTATCGATCTCGTCGCTGAGAGCCTTCAACTGCTGCCGCTTGGGGTCGTACTTCTTCTGCAGGTCGGCGAAGTTGCGCTGGCCCTCGTTGGTCTGAGCCACGGCCACCTGGAAGGCGATCACGGCGATTTTGGCCGGGCCCGCGGGAGCGGCGGCCGGAGCACCGGCAGGGGCCGGCAGGGTTTGGGCGGCGGCGCTCAGGGCAAGGCCAGAGGCCAGCGTAAAAATCAGTGCAAACTTGCGCTTCATGCGATTCAAAAGCTCCTTCGGGATTCCTGTGGGTCTGTCCGCGCTTGCGCGCCAGTACAGGCGTGTGCCTCCTGAGAAACCCCACGCTCTTTTGACGGGAACTCCGCGCCGGAGGGAGCAGAGACAGGAAAAGATGCGGACGGAGACGTCAGCAGGAACTAACAGGATTATAGGAGGCGGGGGTGGGAGCGTCAAACGGCGGAAGCGTGAATTCTCGAACGCGGAGAAGGCGGTGTACAGGGCAAGACAGGACATTCCGGCTGTGCTGCAAGGGTGGTTCCGGGTCTGCCTGAGTTCCATGTATTGAAGAAGGGCCGCCCCGGCGGGGCGGCCCTTCGGGCGCGAGTTGCGCCTGAGTTTAGAAGGTGGTCGAGACCGTCAGGCGGAAGGTCTTGCGCGGTTCGCGGAAGAGGTTGCGCGCGCCATAAGCCTGAATCGACTGCGCGTAGGTGTAGTCGCCAGCGCCACCCGGCGGGAACAAATCGCGGGTGATCAGCTCGGCCGAGCAGCTCTCGACCTTGTTGCCGGTGAGCGTCGAGTTGCAGTAGGGACGCTCGTAGAGCCGCAGGGGGTTGTAGGCCCAGTAGAGCCGGAAGGGCGCGTTGATGACCGGCATAATGACCGAGATCTCGGCGCCGAGCGACATACGGGGTACGAAGTTGGTGCCGCTGATGGGGCGGATGTCGCGCTTGAAGCCGACCTCGGACCCGGGCTTGCCGCCCTGGCAGGAGCCGTTGTTGTAGACCGGGCAGCCATAGAGCGGGGCGGTCAGCGAGGCAAAGCCCTCTGTGCTTTGCTTCAACTGTCCCTTGTTCACGGCCGAGTCGATCCCGAAGTCGTCAAAGAAGGCAAAGGTCACGGGACCGGCGATGGGGATGCGGTATTCGGCGTTGGTGGTCAAACTGGTGTCGCCGCCGATGGAGGCGATGCCGTAGATGGGCAGCGGGACCTGGATGCACTGATTCAACTGCGGGTTGTTCGGGTCGCGCGGCACGCAGGTTCCGTCGGGGTTGGTCAACTGCACGGTGATGCGGTTGGGCACGTAGCCGTACGGGGTGGCTCCGCGGACGTCGAAGCCGCGCAGTTCGCCCTCGCCGCCTGAGTAGAAGCGGTTGTTCGGGGGGGCCACGTCGCCGCCGAAGCCCTGCACGTAACCGAGCTGAGCGCGCAGGCCGAGGACGTTGCGGCCGTTGGCCGAGGGCATCAGGTAGTGCATGGGGGTGAAGCGCTTGTAAGCCACGAACGGCGCGAAGTAGCGCACGTTGCCGCCGAGACCCGCCACCTGGAGGACCGCCGTGTACTCCTTGCCCGAGCGCGGGCGGAGCGGATTGTTGATGGTATTGAAGCTGTAGCTGAACGAAGCCGCGCTGCTGACGATGCCGCTCAGCGAGTTCGAACCCTGGATTCCGGAGCGGAAGCTGATGGTCTGGAAGAAGGTCTGCGATGCGGTCGAGAAGGCCGTGATCGTCGATCTGCTCAGCGAATAGGTAACGCCTACGCGCTGAAAGGCGTGCCGCCTGAGGGGGTAGCTGGCCGATAAGGTCAAGCCGGTCGAGGACTGGTTGTAGTTCTGGGTCAGCGACTTCTGCGCGTCGGACAGATTCACCGACTGTCCGCTGGTGGCCTGGTAGTTCTTGGCCGCGTTGAAATCCTGCTTGGTGTTGAAGATCTGGAAGCCGACGTTGAGCGGGCGGTTGCGCACGTAAGGCTCAGTGAAGCCGAAGAGGAACTGGCGGCTGACGTTGCCCAGGTTGCCCTGCACGCTGAGCGTTTCGCCCAGGCCGAGGAAGTTGTTGGTCTGGTAGTTGATGCCCAGGAAGGCGCCTGACATTCCGCTGATGCCGCCGTTCAGGCCGATGGAGTTTTTGCCCTTTTCCTTGACCTTGAGCAGCAGATCGACGGTGCCGGCCTCGGCGTCCTGGTGGGCTTCCGAGTCCTGTTCGACCTTGAGCGGCTCGAAGTACTCGAGCTGGTTGAGGCGAAGCAGCGAGTACTCCCACAACTGAGAGTTGTAGACCTGGCCTTCTTCGAGCATCAGTTCGCGGCGGATGACCTTGTCGCGGGTGATGGTGTTGCCCTGGAACTCGATGCGCGAGACGAAGAAGGGCTTGCCCTCGTCGATGTCGATGTTCAGCGAGACGGTCTTCTTCTGTTCGTCGAAGCTGGGTTTGGGGATGGCGCCGAAGTTGATGTAGCCGAGCTGGCCGTAGGCCTTCTTGAGGTTCTCCAGGCCCTTGCCCATGAGGGTGGCGTTGAAATAGTCGCCGTCCTTGACGGCGAATGTGGCGCGCAAGGCCCTCACGTTGTTCACGGCCTTGTTGCCGCTGAAGGTGATCGCGCCGAGCCGGTAGCGCGCGCCCTCTTCGATGGGCATCAGGATGTCGATGCGCTTGCCTTTGTTGGGGCGGAAGGTGAACCAGTTGAGGCCGCCCTGGTCGCGGATCTGGGTCTTCGGCTCCTCGACGGCAGCCATGTAGTAGCCCTTGTCGCGATATGCCTGGCGGACGCGCTCGGTGTCTTCCTCGAGCTTGCTGGCGTCGAAGGTCTGGGCGAAGAGGTTCTCGAAGACGATCGAGTAAGGAATGCCGATCGGCCTGAGGTTCTTCATGGAGCGGCGCAGCAGCAGCGATCCGATGTGCTCATTGCCGGCGAACTTGATCTGGCCCACCTTCACGGTGGGGCCTTCCTTGATGTTGAAGTTCACCTGCACCGAGGCCGGCGGAATGGTCTTGACCTCGGTCTTGATGGTGGCGAACTGGTGGCCGTGCTCGGAGAGGACGTCCTTGAGGACCGTTTCGGCGCGTTTGATGCGCGTCGGGTCGTACTGGCTCTCCACGCTGAGACCCACCTTCTCCTTCTTGAAGCGGTCCAGAACGTCGGACTGCGAGACGGAGTTCAGGCCTTTGTAGTTGATCTCGCGGATGGTGGGCTTTTCGCGGACGAAGATGTTCAGGATGATGCCCTTCTCGGAATCCTCGCGCTCGATGCGCAGGTCGTCGAAGTAGGCGGTGTTCCAGAGCGAGTTGAAATCGCGCTCGATCGAGATCGGGTCGTAGGTGTCGCCCACGTGGGTGAACAGGCGAGCGAGGACGGTTTCCTTGGGAATGCGGCGGTTGCCGATCACCCGGATCTGGTCGACGGTCTGGACCTGTTGCGCCAGGGAGACCCCGGCCGTGAGCGCCAGCGCCAGCACGGCCACAGTCCTCACCACCAGGCCCAGGGGCCGGATGGCGCGGCGGGCGCGCGCATACTGGGTCGTCCCCCGAACGCTCCCTTGCTCAGGGCAAGGGGACGGGCCGGGTCGTTGGTTCAACCTCTGGTAGAGCTTCACGGGAAGAATAGCGACACCCTCATTGCTCAAGATCTGATCCTGCATCGAGGAAAGACGATTATATTGGACCGCACCCATCCTGCCCAAACCACCGGGCCGGCACGCGGGGCCGGAAATCGCCGATTTCCCAGAATTTCCCAGCCGCGCTTGCCGCCTTCGGACTCGGGCCAGGCACCCAAACGGGTCCCAATCCACAGTCTACCGGACTGCGGCGGGTTCGACGGCGAAAGGCCGCACAACCTGCCACGCGGGTTCGATTTTTAGACGCACGCCGTGGCCACATGACATCCTCACAGGCAGAGGTTTCCCCGCATGGCCCATTCCAACCGCACCGTCTATGAATTTTCGGCTCCGCTGCTCGACGGCCGCGAGACGAGCCTGGCTGAGTTCCGCGGCCAGGTGTTGCTAATCGTGAACACCGCCAGCCAGTGCGGCTTCACGCCGCAGTACGCCGGCCTGGAGGAGCTCTACCGAAGCCTCAAAGACCGCGGCTTCGCCGTGCTAGCCTTTCCCTCGAACCAGTTCGGCCACCAGGAACCGGGCACGGAAGCCGAGATCGGCGCCTTCTGCCAGAAAAACTACGGCGTCAGCTTCCCCGTTTTCGCCAAGATCGACGTCAACGGCCCCGGCGCCCACCCGCTCTACCGCTTTCTGCGCGGGCAAGCCCGCGGGCTCTTCGGGTCCTCGTCCATCAAGTGGAACTTCACCAAGTTCCTGGTGGACCGGGCCGGGCGGCCGGTGAGGCGCTTTGCCCCCACCACGCGGCCAGCCCAGTTGCGCGACGCCGTTGAGGCGGTTCTCGGCCCGGCCTGAGGCGCCGCCAAGGGGAGCTCAAACGTTTTTCCGAATTCCCCCGGGCGGGCTCGGTTTTCCCCTTGCCCACCCCGGTCACTGCGGTATGCTTCTTTTGTCAGGTTCCCGTTCTGGCCGTTTCCCCAACCGCGCCAGGCCCGCCCTGATCAAACCAGCCCGCGGAGGCAGCGATGCGCCGAGAACTCCCCATGATCCTGGTGCGGGTCATCGTGGGACTAGTGTTTGTGCTCGAAGGCGCGCTCAAATTTCTCCGCCCCGAAGAGCTGGGGCCGGGCCGCTTCCTTACCATCGGGCTGCCCTTCCCCGACGTCCTCGCCCGGCTGGTCGGCGCGGTTGAGATTACCGGCGGCGCCGCGCTGCTCCTGAACCTCTACGCCGGCGACGCGGCGCTGGCTCTGCTGGCGGTCATCCTCACCGCGCTGGTGACCACCAAGCTGCCCATCCTCCTCGGGCATCCGCTGGGACCCTTCGCGCTGGCCAAGGTCGCACGCACCGGCTTCCTCAGCTTTCTCCACGAGTCCCGCACCGATTTCGCCATGGTCTTCGGTCTGGTCGCTGTGCTCATCGACTCCGGCGTCCGGGTGGGCCGCAGAAGGCGCTGGTACCAAGGCGACTGACTCTATGGCCGACCAGAACGCCCCAAGCCGGCTCGCGGAGATTCTCCGCCTTTTTTTGCGCCTGGGGCTGACGGCCTTTGGCGGACCTGCCGCCCACCTGGCGCTGATGCAGCGCGAGGCCGTGGAGCGGCGCGGCTGGCTGAGCCGAGAGCGCTTCCTTGACCTGGTGGGCGCCTGCAATCTGCTGCCCGGACCGGGCTCCACGCAGGTGGCCATGGCCCTGGGCTACACGCGGGCCGGCTGGGCGGGGCTGCTGGTGGCAGGCGGCTGCTTCATCCTGCCCGCCGCGCTGACGACTCTGGCGCTGGCCTGGGGTTATGTGCGCTTCGGCAGCCTTCCCCAGACGCAAGGGCTGCTCTACGGCGCCAAACCGGTGATGGTTGCCATCGTGGCACAGGCGGTGTGGAAGCTGGGGCGCACCGCGTGGCGCCGCTGGCCGCTGGCCGCCGTGGGGTTGGGCTGCCT
>JBAVMZ010000079.1:0-3281 GCA_049690595.1 Occallatibacter sp.
GCTTCGGCCGCCGTGCGGGCGCGCGCGCCGCTCCACGCCGGCGCCTTCTGTTTCCTGCCGCTCGGCTCGGTCCGTCCCGCGGGCTGGCTGCGGCGCCAGCTCGAGATCCAGGCAGCAGGCCTCGGCGGGCACCTGGACGAGACCTGGCCCGACGTGGACCCCGGCTCCGGCTGGCTCGGCGGCAAAGGCGAGAGCTGGGAGCGCGGACCTTACTTCCTGGACGGCCTGATCCCGCTGGCCTGGCTGCTGGACGACGCGCGTCTGAAGGCCAAGGCGCAGAAGTTCATGGATTGGACGCTCGACCACCAGGCGGCCAACGGCATGATCGGCCCGGCCTCGAACGACGACTGGTGGCCACGGATCGTGATGCTGAAGGCGCTGACGCAGTACCACGAATTCACAGCCGACCCGCGCGTACTGCCGGCGATGGACCGCTACTTTCACTACCAGCTGGGCGAACTGCCGAAGCGGCCGCTGCGCGACTGGGGCAAGTTCCGCTGGCAGGACGAGTTGCTCAGCGTGCTCTGGCTTTACAACCGCACCGGCGCCGGGTACCTGCTCGAGCTGGCACGGCTGCTGCACGCGCAGGGCTACGACTGGACGGCGCAGTACGCCGACTTCCAGTACACGAAGAAGATCACCTCCGAGTACCTGAAGCTGGAAGAGGGCAACGGGCTGAAGGACCTCTCGCTGGCCACGCACGGCGTGAACAACGGGCAGGCGATCAAGACCGGCCCGGTGTGGTCGCTGGTCTCGGGCGCGGCCGGGGACCGGAGCGCCGTCGTGAAGATGCTGGCCGAGCTCGATCGCTGGCACGGCCTGCCCAACGGAATGTTCTCCTGCGACGAGCATCTCTCGGGGCCGGACCCGTCGCAGGGCTCGGAGTTGTGCACCGTGGTCGAGGCCATGTTCTCGCTGGAGCAGGCGCTGGCCATCGTGGGCGATCCGGCGCTGGCCGACCGGCTGGAGAAGCTGGCCTACAACGCGCTGCCCGGCACCTTCGACGACGCAATGTGGGCGCACCAGTACAACCAGGAGCCCAACCAGGTGGAGTGCAGCCTGCACCACAAACCGTGGGTGAGCGACGGGCCGGAGTCGAACCTCTTCGGACTGGAGCCGAACTTCGGCTGCTGCACGGCGAATTTCCACCAGGGCTGGCCGAAGCTGGTTTCGAGCCTCTTCCTGCTCTCACCCGGCGCGGGCACGGAAGGCCGCGACGGGCTGGTGGCCGCCGTCTACGCGCCGTGCGAGGTGAAGACCGTGCTCAACGGCACCGAGGTTCACATCGCCGAAGAGACGAACTATCCCTTCCGGGGCACGGTGCTGCTCAAGGTGAATCCGGGCGCGTCCACGCACTTTGCGCTCGACCTGCGCATCCCGGCGTGGGCAGCGGCGGGAACCGGCATCGCGGTCAACGGAGAACGCTGGCCCGATCCAGCCGGGCAGAAATTCGCCGGGCAAAAATTCGCCCGCCTCGACCGCACCTGGAAGGCCGGCGACCGCGTCGAGATCGTCTTCCCCATGCAGCCGCGCGTGAGCCGCTGGTTCCACGGCTCGGCTTCCATCGAGCGCGGGCCGCTGGTCTTTTCCTATGGCATTGGCGAGGACTGGGTGAAGCTGCGCGAGCGCGGCATGACGGCCGACTGGCAGGTCTTTCCGCGCACCGCCTGGAACTACGCGCTCAGCCTCGACGCCGCCGACCCGGAAAAGTCGATCGAGGTGAGCGAGTCGGAAGTGGGTTCCGTGCCCTTCGGCCGTGAGCATGCGCCGGTGCGGCTCAGCGTGAAAGCGCGCAAGCTCGACAACTGGCGCGCCGAGGACTGCGTGGCCAACCCACTGCCCGAGAGCCCGGTCGAGAGCACGCAGCCCGAGGAGACGATTTCGCTGATTCCCTACGCCGCTGCCAAGCTGCGCATCACCGCTTTTCCGGTGCTGCGAAGATAGAATATTTTCACTCCTTCCGTAGGGCGGTTTTTGTGGCCATCTGGAGTCACAGAGCGTGGGTCAGGAGACCCACGCCACAGCCGGCCGGGAGGCCGGCGCTACAATCGGGCGGCGCTCACGGGTCCAAACGCTGGGAGAAATGCCGGCGAAGACAAGGCCGCGACTGCGCGAGGCGAGGGGAGATTCAACCTCCGGTCGCCTTGCGGCCAAGCGCAAGCTGACTCACGATGGCGTCCGCATCGTATACGCAGCCGCCCCAGACGCCGCCGCTGGCCGCAATCAGGGCGGCCCAGATGCGGGTGTCGTCGGGCAGCGCCGGGTGCGGCGCCAGATCGTCGCGCAGAGCGCGCACGGCCAGACGCCGGACGCCTTCTTCGGCATCGAAGCGCTCACTGAGTTCGCCCACCAGGTTGACCGAGCCCTCGAGCCGGTCGCGATCGACGACGATCTCGATGGTGTCGCCGTCACGCACCTTGCCCAGCGGCCCGCCGGCCAGAGCCTCCGGAGAGATGTGGCCGATGCAGGCGCCGGTGGAGACACCGCTGAAGCGCGCGTCGGTGAGTACCGCGATGTGCTTGCAGTGGCTGAGCGCCTTGAGCGCCGAGGTGACCTGGTAGATCTCCTGCATGCCGGCGCCGAGCGGGCCGCCGCAGACCAGCACGATCACGTCGCCCGGGCCGAGCGCGCCGTGCTTGATGGCGTCGATGGCCGCGGCCTCGGTGAGAAAAACCCGCGCCGGGCCGGTGTGCCTGTAGACGTTCTGCTCGTCGATGAGCGATGGATCGATGGCGGTGCTCTTGATCACCGAACCCTCGGGCGCGAGATTGCCGCCGGGAAAGCAGACCGTCGGCGTCAGGCCGCGGCGGCGCGCCTGGTCCGGCGTCATGATCACGTCGTCCGCATCGATGCCGTCCCGCACGCGCAACTGCTCCTTCATCTCGCGGCGCATCGCGGAGCCGGCCCACCAGTCGAGGTTGGTTCCCAGCGTCTCTCCGCTCGCGGTGAGCACGCTCAAATCCAGCAGCCCGGCCTCGCGCAGCCGGAGCATCGCCTCCGGCACGCCGCCGGCAAGAAAAACCTGCACCGTGGCGAAGCCGCGCGGGCCGTTGGGCAGCGCATCGACCAGGCGCGGAACCTGCCGGTTGACGTGCGCCCAGTCTTCCACGCTTGGGCGGCCGAGCCCGGCGGCATGGGCGATGGCTGGAATGTGCAGTAGCATGTTGGTCGAGCCGCCGAATGCCGCGTGCAGCGCCATCGCATTGCGCAGGGCGGCATCGGTGAGGATGCGGTTGACGCCGATGCCGAGTTGATCGAGCCGCAACAGCGCGCGGGCGGAG
>JBAVMZ010000080.1:0-15750 GCA_049690595.1 Occallatibacter sp.
TGCGTGCGCTGCCGGCCGGCTGAAGTGCGGCCGCTGGGCGGCGGATTTCCCGGCCGCGGCGGGCTTGCGCGCCGACGCCGTGCGTGGGGTGTGCGTCTCCACCGGCTTGGGGGCTGGGGGCTCCGCCTCGGCGGCAATGGAGGCAACCGGCTCGAACTCGGCCTGTTCTTCTTCGGGCTCCTGGTGGCGCAGGTAGTAGGCCGCGGCAGGAATCGAGGTGCTGGCATAGAGCGAGGTGGGTGGGGCAAACTCCGGCAGCGTCCCGGCAACGTAGAAGTGGGGGGCATGACCCAGGGCGATGGTATGCACCTGGCGCGTGGCCACCAGGCCGCGCAGCACCTCGCGCACCTTGCTGCGCGCGGTCAGCGGCGAAAGAAAGATCTCGACCTCTTCCATGCTGGCGGCGATGACGGCCTGCAGGTAGATGGAGGCGAGGACGGAGATGGCGGTGACCTGCGAGGTGGAGGCACCCTCGGCGATGGCCTTCTGGAAGCGCTGGCGCAGCAGTTGCCACCGGGCGGGCTCGCCCGGCGCGGAGACGATCGGAATGATGCGGAGCTGCTGCCAGAGCTCGGTGATGGCGCGTAGAACGGCGGCTTCGGAGACCTCGCGGCCGAGCGTGTGCTTGAGGCTGGCGAGGGTGGTCTCGCCGGATTCGAGAATCTTGTAGGCCTGGATGGCCAGCGGAGAGACCTGGCGGGAGCCGGTCAACTGGGGGCTGCGGCGCCAGTCGCGATCGCCCCGAAGGGCATACACGTAGGGCAGGACCCAGGCAGCCACGACAAAATCGGGCTGTTCGCCGGGTTGACCGAGCAGATTCAAGCGGACAGCGACGCCGTCAATCTCCAGGCGCACCAGCAGCGACTCGGCTTCGGCAATAATGGCGGGGTCGGGGGTAGAGTCGCGGCGGCCGACGACGGCCTCAACAAACGACGGCGCGGTGGAGGCGGCGAACTGCCTGCGAGGCAGGAAGAGACACAATCCGGTCTCTTCAATCCACGTCCGGGCGTCCTCCAGCGTGAGGGGCCCATGTCCGTTTTGGCGCATCCTTTCGGCGCGCGATACTTCCAGTTGCTCCGATGTCAAAGAAGAACCTCACTTCCAGGCTGGCGTTGGCGCCGGGCTGCCCTGTCCCCTGAGAGGAGGGCCGCCTCCTTCCATCCGGCTCAAAACCGTTCAAATTCGATGGAAGGCCCGCTGTATCTCTCTCCAAGAATACAACAAAGCGATTGGACGTCCATGCGGGCAACTGGTTGGGTGGCTGGTTTTCCCAAGTTCCAACAGTAACCACTCCATACGAACCGGGTCAAGAGGCGTGTTTACCTTGATGGCGGAATGGCAGGCGATGGAGGCGGCAATGCGGCTGCGCAGGGCAGTAAGATCTTCATTTTGCTCAGGTTCCTTTGAATCGGCGGCGCTCTGCTCGATCACTTCTGCGAGCATTCTCTCCAGTTCCGCGCCTTCGAGACCGACCGGCGCAGCCTTGACGGCGAGGGTCTGGGGTCCGAAGGGCTCCACCTCGAAGCCGTTTCGCTCCAGTTCCTCGGCAATGCGGGCAAAGACGACCATCTGGGCAGGGCGGAGCTCGACCAGCAGGGGCATGAGCAGGCGTTGGCGCTGCACCTTTTCCACCTGGCGGTCGCGGAGGATCTTCTCAAAGAGCACCCGCTCGTGGGCGACGTGCTGGTCGATGATCCAAAGGCCGTCCTCGCCGGTGGCGAGGATGAAGGAGTCGCGAAGCTGGCCGAGCGGCCTGAGCGAAGCCAGGCGATTGAGGGTGGTGGCGGCCTGCTCGGCCTCGACCAGGGCGGTCTGGGCGGCAGTGTCGGCCGGCGGCTGGCCGTCGCCCTCGGGCGGCGCGGCAGCGGGGGCAAAGAGCGCCGCCGCGGCCTCGCCCCATGCTTGGAGGCCAGGCCAGTTGACCGTCGGCAGGTTGGCGGCCGGGAAGGGCAGCTTGCCGGAGACAGGGTCTAGCGCAGGCGGGAGCAACGTAAAGGACTCGGCGTCAGCGCGGACGGGCGGGTCGGAGTCGGGCACGGGTGGTGGCGGGCCGGAGTCAGGGGAACCCGGTAGAGGCGAGGCGGCCGGGGGCATCAACGAGGGGCTGGCCGCCGGCGCCGCATCGAGCGCAGCCAGGAAACCGGCCGCCGGGCGCGCCCTGACCAGGGCCGTGCGCAGGCTGTCGCGGACGAAGTCGTGGACGAGGTTCTGCTGACGGAAGCGTACCTCGGTCTTGGCCGGGTGGACGTTGACGTCCACCTCCTCCGGCGGAGTTTCGAGAAAGAACAGCACCACCGGGAAGCTGGTGGGCGGAATCACGTTGCGGTAGGCCTCGGTGATGGCGTGCAGCAGCAGCCGGTCGCGGATCAGCCGCTTGTTGACGAAGATATAAATGGAGTTACGGTTCAGCTTCTGCAGCTCGGGCTTGGAGTAGAAGCCGGAGAGGCGCAGGCTTCCGGGCTGGCGCGGCGGCTCTTCGGGGTCCCGTTTCCACGGGGGCGGCTCGGGCAGGCCGCCGCGATCGAGCGGTAACTCGGCGGCGACGGGCAGAAGCTGGCCCAGCGTCTCCTTGCCGAAGATCTGGTAGATGCGCTCGGCGGTGCGCGCCACCGGCGGGGCGGCCAGGATGGTGTGCGTGGCCGAAAGCAGCTCGAAGTGCTTGTCCGGGTGGGCCAGGGCGTAGTGGGTGACCAGCGCGGTGACGTGGGCCAGTTCGGTGGATTCGGCACGGAGGAACTTGCGCCGGGCCGGGGTATTGAAGAAGAGGTCGGCGACGGCGATGGTTGCGCCGCGGGGCAGGGCGGCCTCCTGGACCGAGAGAATCCTGCCGCCAGCGATCTCGACGCGGGTCCCGGCTGGCTCTCCGCCGGAGGCGGTTTCGAGGGTCACGCGGGCAACGGAGGCGATGGAGGGCAGGGCCTCGCCGCGGAAACCGAGGGTGGCAATGGCCAGCAGGTCGTCGGCGGTGCGCAGCTTGGAGGTGGCGTGGCGCTCGAAGGCCAGCAGGGCGTCGTCGCGGTTCATGCCGCAGCCATCGTCGGTGACGCGGATCAGCCGCCGCCCACCGGCCTCCACTTCGACGCGGATACGGGTTGCGCCGGCGTCGAGGGCGTTCTCCAGCAGTTCCTTGACCACCGAGGCCGGGCGGTCCACCACCTCGCCGGCGGCGATCTGGTTGGCGACCTGGTCAGAGAGAATGCGGATGCGGCCCATATCGCTTTAGCGTAACTCAGGCCGGATAATGTTCGCAGCGGGCGGGGAAACCGGCCTCGCCGTCTCCGCGTCCACGCGGCGGGCCTGCGTATTATCCCTCGGGAAGTTCCTCGCCCGGGCTGAGGGTGCAGACGCGGTTTCTTCCCCGTCGCTTGGCCTCGTAGAGGGCCTTGTCGGCCACCGCGACCAGCAGGTTGTGGTCCATCCCCGGCGCGGGGCGGCAGAAACCCACCCCGATCGAGATGGTGACCCTCTGGTCGAAAGGCGAGTCCTCGTGAACCAGGTGGCGCGCATGGACGGCCCTGCGGAGCCTCTCCGCCACGATGGCCGCGCCCTCGCGCTCGGTGGCGGGGAGCATGAGGACGAACTCCTCGCCGCCGTAGCGGGCCAGCAGGTCTTCGGGGCGGCGCGCCTGCTCGCCCAGGATGCGGGCGATCTCGATCAAGCACTGGTCGCCGTAGGCGTGGCCGTAGCGGTCGTTGACGGCCTTGAAGTGGTCGAGGTCGATCATCAGCACGGCGAAGGGATCGGAGCGGCGCACGGCGCGTTTCCAGGAGGCTTCGTAGGCGGCGTCGAAGCGGCGGCGGTTGGCGACCCCGGTGAGCGAATCTTCGTGCGAGAGCCGTTCCAGCGCGGCGTTGGCCTGCTCGAGTTCGCTCTCCCGTTCGAGCAGCAGGTACTGGCCAGCGCGGAAGTTCATCTGCACCAGCCCGGCGTGCAGGCTCTGCAACAGCAGCAGCACAAAAACCGACGCCAGAGCCAGCAGCGGGTACCGGCCCACGATGGAGGCGGCCAGGCCAAAGATGGCGGCGCTGATGAAGACGGGGGAGAGAGTATCGAGCATTTGGCCGGCCCGGTTCAACCTGCGCACTCCCTGGCGCGGCTTCTCCGTCATCGGCAAGCGCAGCGCCTGCAACCCGGCAAACACGAACGGGAGACTCCAGAGCAGGTCCAGCGGCGTGCCGGCGCGCAGGCCCATGCGGGCGCTGGCGTAACCCATCCCCGATTCGATCGCGATGTACATCCAAACCACTGCCGAGAACAGGCGGATACGGCGGCGCTCTTCGAGCGTGCTCCAGGTCAGCAGACGCGCCAGGGAGGCCAGGCCCAGAAGCAGGGACTCCCCGGTGAAGACGCCGGTGAGGGTGGCGGCAATTCCGTCCGCGCTGGCGCTCATGCCGAAGAGGAGCACCGCCAGCAACAGCAGCGCCGTTGCCCCCAGGGCCGCATCGATCAGAAAGACGAGGCGGGTGGACTCGGTATCGCGCGTGGAAGAGAGGGCCAGGAGGATGGGCAGACCGGAGACAATGAAGATGACCGTGGCCGGGCTGAGGTTGAGACTGAGGGCGCGGCCGGATCCCTGGAAGAAGACCTCCGCCACCGGGCCCGCCGACCAGACAAGCGCGGCGGCGCCGAACCAGCGCCACGAATCGCGCTCGCGAAGCGGCAGACGCAAACCCCGCCAGCGCATGCACAGGACGGCGAGGAAGGCCACGGCGGCCGTGGCCAGATGAGAGACGACAGGTGGATGCGGCCAGGGGCCGATTAGCCAGAGGGCGTGCAGGACGACGACCGACCACAAAGCCAGGGCAAGGCTCTTCCCTGCCGAGAGCCCCGTCAAAGCCTGCATGGAACGGACTATCGCCACGTCGCCCATCTTGGGGTCAGGACACTCCTCGCTATACCGGTTCCAGAGTCGGTGTCCTCCGGAACCACTTGCCTCCAGTGGCGATTTCCTCAAGAAATCGGCACCCTGTTCAAACAGCACAAGGGCACAGGCACTCTGGAACCGGTCGAGCCGGGCGGACAGCGCAGGGCGGGGGATGCCTGGACGAATCCGTCGAAACGTTTGTCGAAACGCGCAAAAAAACTCTGGCCCGACTACCTAGCTCCCATTGTCCATCATTTGGTTGGATTTGTGGGACAAAGAACCCCCGGAGGTAACGTGGAAGATGGGGAAGAAACTGGCGAGGTGGCTGCCCGGAGCCGGCCGGCGGTATCATCCTGAGCATGAAAAACCGATGGGTTCTTGCAGCCCCGCTCTTCGCACTGCTTGTTCTGCTCCGCTTGCCCGCAACCGCACAGGAGACCGCAACCCAAATGAAAGACAGCACCGCACCCTCGTCCGCCCTGGCCAACGGCTACGAGCCCAAATGGTGGAAGGAGGCCGTGGTCTACCAGGTCTATCCGCGCTCGTTCAAGGACTCGAACGGCGACGGCATCGGCGACCTGAACGGGATCACCGAGAAACTCGACTACCTGGAGAAGCTGGGCGTGAACGTGATCTGGCTCAGCCCGCACTACGACTCGCCCAACGCCGACAACGGCTACGACATCCGCGACTACCGCAGGGTGATGGCGGAGTTCGGCACCATGGCCGACTTCGACCAGATGCTGGCCGGGATCAAGAAGCGGCATATGCGGCTGATCGTGGACCTGGTGGTGAACCACTCCTCGGACGAGCACAAGTGGTTCGTGGAGTCGCGCAAGTCCAAGGACAACCCCTACCGCGACTACTACATCTGGCGGCCGGGCAAGCCCAACCCGGCGGCGCCGAACGGCTTCGATCCGCCGAACAACTACCGCAGCTTCTTCGGCGGCCCGGCGTGGGAGTTCGATCCGCAGACGAAGGAGTTCTACCTGCATCTCTTCGCGGTGAAGCAGCCCGACCTGAACTGGGAGAACCCGAAGGTGCGCGAGGAGGTGTACGGGCTGATGAAGTTCTGGCTGGACAAGGGCGTGGACGGTTTCCGCATGGACGTGATCCCGTTCATTTCCAAGCAGCCCGGACTGCCCGACCTGACCCCGGAGCAGATGAAGAACCCGGACGCCGTCTATGCCAGCGGCCCGCGGCTGCACGAGTTCCTTCAGGAGATGAACGGCAAGGTGCTTTCGCACTACGACGCGATGACGGTGGGCGAGGCGGCCGGTATCAACCTGCAGCAGACGCCCTCGCTCGTCGACGACCGCAAGCACGAGCTGAACATGATTTTCAACTTCGACGCGGTGCGGCTGGACCGGAGCTTCACCTCGTGGGCGCCGCCGAAGCTCAGCCACCTGAGGGCGGTGTACGCCGACCACGCGCGGGAGCTGGACAAGCACTCGTGGGACACGGTCTTCCTGGCCAACCACGACAATCCGCGGCTGGTCTCGACCTTTGGCGACGAATCGCCCGAGTATCGCGTGGCATCGTCGAAGCTGCTGCAGACGCTGCTGCTCACTCTGCGCGGCACCGTCTTTCTCTACCAGGGCGACGAGCTGGGCATGACCAACTTCCACTTCACCTCGATCGACCAGATGGACGACATCGCCTCAAAGAACATGTACAAGGCGATGGTGGCCACCGGCAAGGTGCCCGAGGCGCTCTTCTTTGAGATGACGAACCACATTGCCCGCGATCACGCGCGCACGCCCATGCAGTGGGACGCGACCGAGAATGCGGGCTTCTCGCCGGCCGGGGTGAAGACGTGGCTGGCTGTCAACCCCAACTACAAGCAGATCAACGCCGCGGCCGCCGTGGCCGACAAGGACTCGATCTACCACTACACGGCCAGGGCGGTCGCGCTCCGGCACGCGCACCGGGCGCTGGTCTACGGCGACTACCAGGACCTGGACCCGGCCAACGAGCACGTCTACGCCTACACGCGCACGCTGGGCCCCGAATCGAAGGAGGAGCGGTTCCTGGTGGTGCTCAACTTTGGCCGCGCCCCGCAGGTGTACACGCTGCCCGGCGGAGTGAAGGCAGGCAAGCTCGAACTGGGCAACCTGCCCAACGTGCCGGGAAGCGAGCAGCACTCAACCGAGCTGAGCCTGCGGCCGTGGGAGGCGCGGGTTTACCGCTTCTGAGTGGCTTGATTCAGGGTGGGCGGGACGGCCTCGCATCTGCGGAGCCGCCACGCCCACACCGCGAGAAAGAGCGCGGTTGCGGCGCAGCATACCGCGTGGGCAACCCGATCTAAGACGGTTCCCACTGCGATGGCCCTGACGCCATACGCCATGCTGGCGACGAGAGCGCCACTCGCCAGGGCCAGCCGGTGAAGGTCCGTCCATGGGCCGCGCAGCGCGAGTTGGCGGACAAACGCAGCAAATGCAAGCGCCAACGCTGCCGCGGCCACCATAGTCAGCGGCGCCATCCATCCAGCGCGCAGCGGTGCAGGGAGCATCCACTGCTCGAGCCACACGGCGGCCATCAGCAGCGAGGCCAATCCCAGCCGAAGAGGACTCACCTGCGACGCTGATTCCGCTGTGCGTTGGATTTGGGTGCGTCCGCCTGCCTCGCGCAGGGCCCAGGCCACGCAGAGGGTTGCTGCGACCGCTGCTGTAGCTAACAACATCGCCGAGGCGCGGAAGTTGGGAGTGACGATGGTGCGGAATGTGAAGCCGATGGCCAGCGCGCCGACCGCGTAACAGGCCAGGGCAATGGAGAGCTCGGTGCGCCCCAGCCAGGGCTCGGCTCCGCGTTTCCGGAACAAGATCTCCGTGAGGGCGATGGGGATGGCGATGCTCCACACCACGTGGTAGCCCACGACCACCTGGGCCCACACCCAGTTCACGCCCAACGCGCGGCCTCCGGTGGCTGCCGCATCGAACAGATCAGGGCTGAACAGGGTCTGCATCACGAGGCCCTCTTCGACCAGCCCGTAGGCCGCGCCGAGCCAGAGGACGGTGGACCAGCCGGAGCCTCTGCGCCGCGCCAGTTCGCGGATGGCGACTGCTCCCCCGCCGTAGAGAAGGGTAAGCGGGAGCAGGCTGTCCGCGCGGCTGAGCGGAGTTGCGCCGAGGAGGACCTCGGCAATAAAGGGAGAAAGCAGGGCCAGGACGAGGACGGGGAGCAGTCGTTTCATGCAGAACCTCAAGAGGGAGCGGAAACGGCGGCTAGACCGGTTCCAGAATTCCCGTGCCCTTGTTGGCATCGTGCAAGGTGGCATTTTCTTGAAGAAAATGCCACTTGAGTCCATCGCTTCCGAGGTACAGCTATTCTGGAACCGGTATAGGCGGCTTCCTTTTTGACTTTCTCTCGCTGGATGAATATCTCACTCATCGAGATATCTGATAATCGTTATAATGAACGCGAGGCCGCGCAATGTCAAGAAAGCAACGTCTACGCTCGGACGTGGAGCACCGGCTCACGGAGAAGCTGGGTCGGCGGCTGAGCGCCCGCACCCTGCTCTTTCATCAGGCGGTGGCGGCCCGGCTGGGCCTTCATCCAACAGATTTGAAATGCCTTGATCTGGCGCGAACGGAACCGGAACTGACGGCCGGCAGGATTGCCGAGCTGACCGGTCTGACCACAGCGGCGGTGACCTCAGTGCTGGACCGGCTGGAGCGTGCGGGCCTTGCCCAACGCGTGCGCGATGCGGCCGACCGCCGCAAGGTGCTGGTTCGTCCCGTGGAAGAGCGCGCCAGGGAGGTTGAAGGGCTCTTTGCGTCGCTGGACGCGGCGATGCGCAAGCTCTATGCGGAGTACTCGGTCAGGGACCTGGCCCTGATTGAGGAGTTTGCGGGCAAGCTGGACCGGCTGATGGAGGAGGAGACCACGCGTGTGCGCGATGCGGCCGGTCTTGATGTCTCCCCGACTGCCTCCGCCTCCCGGGCAAGGCGCTAGACCCGTCAACTCACTATGATGGGGTAAGCGCCTTTGCCGATGCCGTTGAGCGACAACCCAACTCGTTCCCTGCCCTCGCTCTTCGAGTTCTTCTCGCCGGGCGGGATTCTGGCGCAGTCGCCGCTGCCGTATGAGTACCGGCCTGGGCAGATGGAGATGGCCAAGGCCGTCGAACGCGCGCTTCAGGAGCGGCGGCACCTGATCGTGGAGGCTGGCACCGGCACCGGCAAGACGCTGGCCTACCTGCTGCCCGCCCTGCGCACCGGGCAGCGCGTCATTGTCTCCACCGGCACCAAGGCCCTCCAGGACCAGCTCTACTTCCGCGATATTCCGTTTCTTGAAACGCTTCTGGGCGACCTGCACGTCTGTTACATGAAGGGGCGGGCGAACTACCTCTGCCGCCACAAGCTGGTCAGCCTGCAAAACCAGCCGATTCTTTCGGGTCTGGAAGAGATCGACCAGTACCGGCAGATTGCCGAGTGGGAGCGGGAGACCGAGACCGGCGATCGCGCGGAGTTGAGCGGGCTGCCGGAGGTGAGCGCGCTGTGGAGCAAGCTGGACGCGCGCTCGGATGCGTGCCTGGGGTCGACCTGCCCGGATTACCGGAGGTGCTTCATCACCGAGATGCGGCGGCGGGCGATGGAGTCCGACATCGTCATTGTGAACCACCACCTGTTCTTTGCGGATATCGCCGTCAAGCAGGAGGCCGCGGGCGCGCCGGACGCGGGAGTGCTGCCGGAGGCGGCAGCGGTGATCTTCGACGAGGCGCACGAGCTGGAAGAGGTGGCTTCGAGTTATTTCGGGCTTTCCGTCTCGAATATCCGCTTCGAGGAGCTGGCGCGCGACACCGACACCCTGCTGCGCGGCAAGGAGGGCGCCGCGAACCTGCCCGCGCTGACCCAGCAACTGCGCGACCGCGTGCGGATGTTCTTTGCCGGCCTGCCGCTGGCGGGCGACGGGCGGCAACCCTTCACCGGTCGCGACGAGTTCCTGGAGCACTCCGGCGACCTGTATACGGCCGTGCAGGCCACGCTCCGGCGCATGGAAGGCGAGCTGGAAGAGATGGAAGGCGTGGACGAGGCGCCGGGGCTGCGCAAGCGCGTGGGGCGGCTGCGCGGCGAGCTCGAATTCCTGCTCGAATCGCAGGCCAGCAACATGGTGTATTGGATGGAGCGGCGGATACACGGCGCGCCCGCGAGCGGGGCCGAGCGAGCCGCGGCGCGGAATCCTCGCTCGCAGGCGAGGACCACCTTTCTGCAGGCCACGCCCATCGATGTCTCCGAGCTGCTGCGGGAGATGGTCTTCGAGCAGATTCCGACCTGCGTGCTGACCTCGGCCACGCTGACGGTGCAGGGCGGCTTCGAGCATATCCGCAAGCGGCTGGGGTTGAGCGAGGCGCGGGAACTGGTGGTGCCGTCGCACTTCCGGTACGGCGAACAGGCGCTGCTCTACCTGCCGCCGGAGATGCCCGACCCGCGCGATCCGGAGTTCCCCGAGGCGGCGGCGCGGGTGATCCGGCGGGTGCTGGAGATTACCAAGGGGCGGGCGTTTTGCCTGTTCACCAGCTACGCGCAGATGCGCACGCTCTACGAGATGCTGCTGCCGGTGCTGGACTACCCGATCCTGCTGCACGGCACGGCGCCGCGCAAGGCGCTGCTCGAAGAGTTTCGCTCGACGCCCAACGCGGTGCTCTTCGGCACATCGAGCTTCTGGCAGGGCGTGGACGTGCAGGGCGAGGCGTTGAGTTGCGTCATCATCGACAAGCTGCCGTTCGCAGTGCCGAACGATCCGGTGGTGCAGGCGCGGATGAAGGCCATCGAGGAGGCCGGTGGCAAGCCCTTCTTCGACTACCAGGTGCCGGCGGCGGTGCTGACGCTGAAGCAGGGATTCGGGCGGCTGATCCGCTCGCTCGAAGACCGCGGCGTTCTGGTGCTGCTCGATCCGCGCGTGCGCACCCAGCGCTACGGGCGCGTGTTTTTGCAGAGCCTGCCGCCGTACCGAATGACGCAGACGATTACGGATGTGGATTCGTTCTTCGAAAAGGGGCATGACCCCGTCGAGAGAGAGTAGGATTCAAAACCAGAAGCCGATTCAAAATCGAGGCAGACCGCAATGCCAATCCCCGACTTTCAGACACTCATGTTACCGCTCTTGAAGCTTTCCTCCGAAAAGGAGTGGAGAATCTCGGACGCAGTGGGCCATCTCGCTGACGACTTCTCACTCTCACCGGAAGATCGCAATGTCCTGCTTCCATCCGGGCGACAGACAACCTTCTCGAATCGAGTCGGGTGGGCCAAGTCATATCTTGTCAAGGCCGGCCTCCTATCCGCAACAAAGAGAGCTCACTTTTCCATCTCGGATCAAGGCAAAGAGGTCCTTGTTCGCCCACCGAGCCGAATCACGATCAAGTTCCTGAGCCAGTTTCCCAGCTTTCAGGAATTCCGCAAGAGAGATGAGGGTGCCGAAGATGGCCAGGACGACGTCTTTCCGGTGGGCTCGGTGCACGAATCTCAACTCACGCCAGACGAAGCCATGCGCAACGCCCATGCTCAACTTGAGCAGGAGCTCGCAGACGAATTACTCGGCAAGATCCGGGCAGGCACTCCGGCCTTCTTTGAGAATCTTGTCGTTCGGCTACTTTTTGCCATGGGTTACGGAGGCTCTGTGAGCGAGATCAGCAAAGCTCTCGTCGGCGGTTCCGGGGATGGGGGAGTTGACGGCGTGATAGACCAGGATCTCTTGGGGCTCGACCGGATTTATGTCCAGGCTAAGCGCTATGCCGACGGAAACACGGTTGGTCCGGGAGCAATTCGTGAATTCTTTGGCAGTCTCGATCGATTCAAGGCCAGCAAGGGTCTCTTCGTGACCGCGTCGACTTACACGGCCTCAGCGCGTTTGACAGCAGGCGCTCTGAGCAAGAGGATTGTTCTGGTGGATGGAAGCCAGCTCACCCGCTTGATGATTCGCTACAACGTCGGGTGCAGGGTTGAGGAGACTCTTGAGATCAAGAAGATCGACGAGGAGTTCTTTGAGTAGTCGTTGGATCGTCGGCAGCGGCCATGGACCACCGCAGCTTTTTCAAGCCCGGATCATCCGCGCAACGCGGGCGTCCATCTCTTGCTCTTCAAGGAATTCGCCGCGCGCGATCTGGTCGATTCCGAGTTGCACCTGTGCGTCGAACCAGCTCTCCTGGGCAAGCAGACGATCTACTGCCTCCGCCACCAGTTCGCCTGGACTGCGGCCGGTGCGCGTTGAAAGGCTGACCAGCCCCGCGGTTTGACGTTCGGGAAGCTGAAGGTCCATGAGGGAAGATTAGGCGGGGGGCCTTGTCGTGTCAAGGTGTGCAGCCCCACCGCCCGACGCAGGCGATGCGATGTGGATGCTTCTTTCGGGGGGTGAATGGAATCTGAAGGTGCCCGCTATGGGGTCTTGGGAATTGCACAATTCCGGCGGATAATGAAGAGCAGAGACGATCACGCATTTAGGCGGGTAGATGAGATGGGGGCAAATGAATCGGACCTCTTGCGGCTTCTTCACTCGACGGAACACTCGTTTGTCGAGCGAAAGACAGTGGGAGACAGCAAGGACTGGGTTAAGGCGGTGGTCGCGTTCGCGAACACGCTCTCGACCGACCAAGAGGGCGTACTGTTCATTGGCGCTACGGACGCGGGCGATATCGAAACCAGTCCCTCGAATCTCGACAAGCTCCAGAAGACATTCTCCGAAAAATTGCAGAGCGCATATCCCCCAATCTATTACACGACTAAGACGGTGCAAGAAGACGGGAAGGAGTGTTTGGCGGTCATCGTCCCAGGGAGCCCTGCCAAGCCCCATTTTGCCGGTTCCCCGTATATTCGCGATGGTTCACGATCAGTTGTGCCGGACCCTCAGCGGTATGATTCATTACTCGCATCGCGGGTCGGGAAGGCTTTTGAGCTCCAAAGATGGGAGGGAAAGCCTATCACTCTCCGCATCCTGAGCCGCCAAAACGGAATGGCCTACATGGTTAACCAGACTACCGAAGAAGCATCCGTCATTGGTGCAAATCAGTTCTATCTGACTGTCTTCTATCGTAACCGGGACCATTCGTACCCGCTGAATCGGCTGGAGATTTCATTCGACAATGTCGCGAACCGCCTAGAAGTACAAGTGGAAGGACCCCCTTCCCCATTTTGAAAGGACCGGGGCCGCAGATTCCGCTCACAGGACGTGGGAGATCGAAAATCCGCCCTTCCGCTCACCGCCGGAATGCGCTATGCTGAAAGCACCGAATAAGGTGCTCTACCACGAGGGCCGTATGCTGGACATTACGACGGACATTCAATCGTTGACCACCTTTCGCCGCTCGTCCGCTGGCCTCTTGAGACATCTGAAGAAGAGCAAGCGGCCTATGGTGCTCACCGTGAACGGCAAGGCCGCGGCCGTGGTGCAGGACGCCGAGGCCTATCAGCGCCTGCTCGATATCGCCGCGCGCGCGGACGCGGAAGAGGGTATCCGGCAGGGCCTGGAAGATGCGAGGCAGGGAAAGATTCGCCCGGTCGAAGAGTTCTTTGCCGAGTTCGAAGCCGCCCATGGCATATCGGGTTAGCATATCCGCCCGTGCGGAGCGCGACCTCGCCGGGCTGTTCGAACAGATCGGAGCCGAGCATTCCCAAGCGGCCCTGGAATGGTATTTGGGCCTGAGGGAAGCTCTCCGCGGCCTCAAGGAGATGCCCAATCGCTGTCCCGCTACGCCGGAGAACCCCCGGCTCCGGCACCTCCTCTACGGCCACAAGCCACATGTCTATCGCGTGATCTATCGGGTCAAGGAAAAGCAAGGTCTGGTGGAGGTTCTCCACATTCGACATGGCGCGAGACGTGGATTCAAGCGCGCGGAGCTTTGATCGAGGAAGACCGCGATGGGCCGCCCCGCCTGGAATGACCGGGCGGTCCGTGGTTTCTTTGCGGGTTAGAAGCGTCCGCTCAGATGGAATCCTACCGAGCGGCCGGGGCCGGTGACGGGGTAGACGGCGGTTTTGCGCATGTTGGCCTGAAACTGGTCGTAGTTCAGGCCGCCGAGGGGCAGTTCGTAGCGGCGGTTGGTCAGGTTGTCGGCAGCCAGGCCGGCATCGAGCGGGCCGCGGCGGTAACTGGCGTGCAGGTTGAAGAGCGTGTAGCCCGGCGTGGGTTGCTCGATGCGGTTGGGGTCGACGCGATGCTTGCGGTCCACGGCCTCGAGACCGGCTCCGAAGCCCAGGCCCATCCACTCCTCGTCGAAGGCCAGGTGCGCGTGGACGGGCATCATCTGGTAGAGCGGCGTCATGGTGCCGCGGCGCGTGCCGTGCACCCAGCCGCCCGTGCCTGTGAGCACGCTGCGCCATGCGCGCGGCGCGTCCGGATCGCCCCAGACGACGGCCTTGCCGCTCATGTCCAGCCCGGCGATGCGCGCGTCGTGATTGGCGAACTGCAACTGGGCCAGCCTGGCGACGGCGTAGCTCTTGGTCCCGGTGCGGTTGACGTCGATCATGCCTTCGATCCAGGTCTGGTATGGAGTGGCTTTCAGCTCCCAGCGGGGGCCGGAGTGCGCGGTCAGGGTGGCGCTGAGGGTGTTGGCGGTCTCCTGGGTCAGCTTGAGGCTGCCCACGTAGAAGCCCAGGTCGCCGAACCAGCCGATCATCTCGCTGGCCATGGGCATGGTGGACCAGGCGTAGCGCTCGTAGAGATTCGGCGCGCGGTTCTTGCGCGCGAAACCGAGTTCCAGGCTGCCCACGCTGCCTGCGGTGTAGCGCGCCGCCGCGGTCAGGTCGGCCATCGCGTCGGTGCGGGAGTGAGAGGCGGCGTTGAAGGCATTGGCGTCGGCCGAGTAGGGGCAGGCCATGCCCGTGGTTGGCTGATTGCAGTAGCCCTGCACCTTGCCTGCGTCGCTCCACACGGTGTCGTTGCGCATGCCGAGGAGGGTGCTCCAGCGCGGATTCCACGTGCTGGCCAGCTCGGCCCACGAGCCCATGCGCAGGCGGCGACCGTTGTTGATGCTAATGAAGGCGTTGGGGCCCATCATCGGCGCGGTGCCGGGGACCGCGGGCCAGATGTCGTCCAGGCGGAAGCGATGCAACTCGTTGCCCAGGCGCAGCGTATGGCGCGGCGAGAGCGGCGCCTCGTAGCGCACGGAGTAGCCGAGGTCGCGGCCGTGGGTGTTCATCGGCATCCACATGGTCATGTACTTGGGCTTGTCGTGGCCCATGTTCATGTTGTGGAAGCTGCCCTGCCAGTAGAGGCGCGCATCGATCGAGCCCGGCCCCAGGGCGCGCCGCCAGCGCAGATTCGCGGCGGTGGCCACGTTGCGCACCACGTCCATGCGCTGATTCACAAAGCCCTCGAAGGGCGTGCGATGGTAGCCGCCCTCGGCCTCAAAGAGATTGCCGGCGGCGCGCCAGGCCAGCTTGAGGGCGTGATCGAAGGACTCGGCGTAAGTCGAGGTAACCTTGTAGCCGCTACCGTCGGTGTAGTTGCCGTTCTGCGCGTAGCGGCCGAGATACGCGAAGGCCAGATTCCGGCTCGCGATCTGCTCGCGGACGGAGCCGCCGTACTCCTGGCCGTTCGAGCGGTAGAAGCTGGCGGCCTGGAACTCCCGGAGCAAGCGCTCGCCGTCGGCGGCGAAGGCGGGCGCGGGCGACTCGACAACGATGGTTCCGGCCAGCGAGTCGCCGCCCATGCTCACCGGGGTGATGCCGGCCATAACGGCGACGCTCGCCGCCTGGCTAGGCGCGGCGTAAGAGAGCGCGGGATTCATGTGGTTGGGGCAGGCATTGCCGATGGTTGCGCCGTCGACAAGGATGCGCACGCGCTCGTCGCCCATTCCGTGCACCAGCGGGGCCGAGGCGTACTGGCCGTTCTGGCGCAGGCTGACGCCGGGCGCGGTGGCCACCGGGTCGGAGGCGGCGCGCGCGCCGGCC
>JBAVMZ010000081.1:0-3512 GCA_049690595.1 Occallatibacter sp.
GCAAAGAACGACCGCGGCCGGGTCAGCGCGGAACTGCCGATGACCGACCTGATTCTGGTGCTGAGCCGCGGCGCGGAGCAGCAGGCGGCCTTCGACAAGTTCGTGGCCAGCCAGTACGATCCGAACTCGCCCAACTTCCATCACTGGCTAGAGCCGGAGGAGGTAGGGACGGACTTCGGGCCGTCGCAGGCCGATATCGATGCGGTGACCGGGTGGCTGACGAGCAAGGGATTCTCCGTGGACGAGGTCTCGAAGAACCGGCTGACCGTCCGCTTCAGCGGGACGGCGGGGCTGGTCGAGAGCGCATTTCACACCGAGATGCACAACCTGGAAGTGAAGGGCGAGCAGCACATCGCGAATATGAGCGACCCGCAGATTCCGGCGGCGCTCGGTCCGGTGGTGGTGGGCGTCAAGGCGTTGCACAACTTCTTCCCGCGGCCGCTGCACAAGATGGGCAGCCAGGTGGCGCGCGATGCGCGGACGGGGAAGTGGAAGCGGGCGGCCTCGGAGACGGATGCGCCGGCCAAGGCCGGGACCGGACGCCCCGTCGTCAGCCCGTTGATGACCATCAACGACCCGAATAATTGCAGCGGCTCGAGCTGTTATCCGGTCGAGGATGTGGTTCCTTACGATTTCGCGGCCATCTACAACGTGACGCCGCTGTGGACGAACAACATCAACGGCGCGGGGCAGACGATCGCCATCGCCGGTACCAGCGACATCGTGGCCAGCGACGTGTCCACCTTCCGTTCGGCCTTCGGCTTGCCGGCGGTTCCCTCGTTCAAGACCATCGTGGCCAACGGGACCGATCCGGGGCAGTGCACCAAGTCGTCAGGGAACTGTACCCTCGGCGACCTGCTGGAGAACACGCTCGACGTGGAATGGTCGGGCGCAGTGGCGCCGGGAGCGAACCTGGTGCTTGTCGTGGCAGGAGCCACCTCGCAGACCACCGATACGCTCTACGCCTCCGAGAGCTACATCGTGCAGAACAAGACCGCCAGCATCATGAACGTCAGCTACGGCTTGTGCGAACTGGGCAACGGCACGGCGGGCAACGTGGAGTACTACAACCTGTGGCAGACCGCGGCCTCTGAGGGCATTGCGGCCTTCGTGGCCACCGGCGACTCGGGTTCGCCGGCTTGCGACCAGGGGGGAGACTCGCAGTACGGTACGCCTTATGCGGCCGAGTACGGGCTCTCGGTCAGCGGTCTGGCTTCGACGCCCTTCAACACGGCGGTGGGTGGAACCGACCTGAACTGGGGCTCGACGGCGGCGCCCTACTGGAACTCCACCAACAACGGGACCACGCTGGCGAGCGCGATCGGGTACATGCCCGAGGTGCCGTGGAACGACACCTGTGCCAGCCCGCTGGGCGCTTCTTACCTGGAGTATGTGGCCAGGCAGGTGGGGGTTTCCGGTGTGACCGACGCCGAAACGGCATGCAACTTCGTGGCAGCGTACTGGCAGACCATCTACTACGACTACGATGTGGACCTTTCCGGGTTCGTGGACACGGTGGGCGGAGGCGGCGGCAAGAGCGGGTGCGTCTCGAACAACAGCAGTAGCGTGGCCAGCTGTACGCAACCGGCGGGCGGAACAGTCACCGGCTCCATCCCTGTCGTCAACGACGGGTGGCCGAAGCCGAGCTGGCAGGCGAACGTGACCGGCATCCCGTCCGACGGCGTGCGCGATATTCCCGACATCTCATTCTTCGCCTCGAACGGATTCCTGGGCAGCGCGTACCTGGTCTGCGTCTCGAAGCTTGGTCCCTGCACGTACAATGCAACGACCGAAAACAGGTATCAGGAGGTGGGCGGCACCTCGGTGTCCTCGCCGGCGATGGCCGGCGTGATGGCGCTGATCAACCAGAAGGCAGGGTCGCCGCAGGGCAGCCCGAACAAGCAGCTTTATGCGCTGGCGGCCAAGCAGAACTACGCCAGCTGCAGCGCCGAACGGGGCAACGGGGCTCCGGTCACCAGCTCCTCCTGCTTCTTCAACGACATCGACACGGGCACTAACGCAATGCCCTGCGACGCGGGAGGCTTCGGAAATTCCTCGCCGAATTGCACGGTGCTTCACTCAGGCGACGGTATCGGCATTCTCTCGGGCTACAGCGCCACGGCGGGCTATGACCCGGCGACCGGCCTCGGTTCGCTGAACGTGGCCAACGTGGTAAACAACTGGCCTTCTCTGCAGGCCCCGCAGGCGAATCTCTCCACGACGAGCCTGAACTTCGGCAGTATCCTGGTGCCAACGAAGTCAATCAGCCGCCCGGTGACGCTGACCAACACGGGCAACGCCGCGCTCTCACTGAACGGTTCGGGGCAGGGAATCAGCATCACGGGCGCCAACGCCTCGGCCTTTTCGCAGACCAACAACTGCCCGGCGAGCATGGCCGCGGGAGCGTACTGCACCATCAACGTGAGCTTCGCGCCGCCCTCGAAGGGCCAGTACTCGGCAACGCTGCAAGTGGCCGACAACGCCAGCCCCTCGCCCCAGAAGGTGAGCCTGGCGGGCGTCGGTGCGCAGGGTGTGCTCAACTTCAGCCCCATAGGCTATACCTTCCCCAGCACGGTAGTGGGCAGCACCAACACTTGGGGATTCACCGTGACGAACAACGGGGATGCGGCGGCAAAGTTCAGCAGCATCACGATGGCGGGCAGCGGGGCGAAGTCCTTTTCCGTGGCCAGTTATTGCCCGGCTTCGCTGGCGGCGGGCAGCAGTTGCTCGCTCTCGGTGACCTTCAAGCCGACGGCTGCGGGCACGGTCTCGGCGCAGATCAGCCTCGCCGATAATGGGATGAACTCGCCGCAGATCGACACCGTCTACGGAACCGGGACGCTGCCGCAGGCAGTGGCGCCCAAGTTCAACCCCGGCGCGGGCAGCTACACTGGCACGCAGTCGGTCAGCATCACCGAGGGGACCACGACGGCCACGGTCTACTACACCACCGACGGCACCACTCCCTCGGCCACGCACGGGACCAAGTACACCGTACCCATCTCGGTGAGCAAGACGGAGACTCTCATGGCGATCGCGGTGGCCACAGGCTACACCAACAGCACTGTGACCACGGCGAAGTACACCATCACGCCGGTCGCGGCGACGCCCCAATTCACCTTGCCGGGCGGCAGCTACAAGGGAACCCAGACGGTCGGCATTACCGAGGGAACCGCGACGGCGACGGTCTACTACACCACCGACGGCACCACACCCTCGGCCACGCACGGGACCAAGTACACCAAGGCGATCTCGGTCAGCAAGTCGGAGACGATCGAGGCGATTGCCATAGCGACCGGGTACGCGAACAGCACGGTGGCCAAGGCGGTCTACACCATCAAGTGAATTGACCGGCCCGGGACGAACCTGCACCCCGGCGCGAGCAAGAAGAGGGGGAGGGCCGTGGCCCTCCCCCTCTTCTTTTAACTTGTTGCAAATCGAATCGGGAACCGGTGCGGAAGCGCGATATCCCGCATCTCTCACAGTGCTTGAACCTGCGAACGGCAATCGAC
>JBAVMZ010000082.1:0-8555 GCA_049690595.1 Occallatibacter sp.
ACCTGGCCCCGCTCGGCGAGGTCCTGCGCGGCATGTTGCCGCTCATGGCCGAGGTCCGCCGCACCGTCTACTACCGCATCACCGACCTGGGCCGCGACGTGCTCGCCCGCAGCCTCGACGGCGACCTCCCCGGCTCCCGTGCCTCCACACCGAGACCCGCCCCGCCCCCGTCCGGACTCCCCGGCAAAGCCGGCCAGAAGCGCCGCGGCAAGCTCTCCGCCGAGCACCAGGACCTGGAGCGCCGCGTCCTCGAGCGGCTGGCCGCCGGCGACCCCGTCAAGGTCTCCACCCTGCGCACCGCCACCGCCGCCACCCTGCCCGTCCTTGCCGGAATGTTGCGCAAAAAGTGGATTGCTCGCGAGACCTCGGCCGTCGAGCGCGATGCCCGCCGCATGGAGCGCTTCGCCGTGCTCGTTTCAGAGGCCCGCCTGCCCGCCCTCACCGCCAATCAGCAGGCCATCCTGGCCGAGCTGGCCGCCTGCGCCGGCGAGCTGCCCCTGGCCGAGCTCCGCCGCAAGGAGCTGCCCACTTCCACCCTGCAAACCCTCGTCCGTCGCGGACTGGTCCGCATCGAGGAGCGCCCGGCGGCCTTCCACCTGAGCGGCCTGCCAGCCACGGCCGGGCCCGCGCGGCTCAACGAGCCGCAGACCGACGCCCTGGCCTCCATCGTCACCGGCCTCGGCGCCTTCCACGTCTTCCTGCTCCACGGCGTCACCGGCTCCGGCAAGACGGCCGTCTACCTGGCGGCGATGCAGAGGGCGCTCGATCGCGGCCTTGCCTCCATCCTCCTCGTCCCCGAGATCGGCCTCACCCCCCAGACCGCCGCGCTGCTCGACGCCGCCTTCGGCCAGCGCGTAGCCCTGCTCCACTCCGCCCTCACCCCGGAGGAGCGCAGCGAGCAGTGGCGTCGCATCCGCCGCGGCCAGGCGCCCATCGTCGTCGGCACCCGCTCGGCCATCTTCGCGCCCGTCCCAAACCTCGGCCTCATCCTCGTCGACGAAGAGCACGACCAGAGCTACAAGCAGGAGGAGACGCCCCGCTACAACGGCCGCGACGTGGCCGTGATGCGCGCCAAGCTCGAAGGCGCCGCCGTGGTCCTCGGCTCGGCCACGCCCTCGCTGGAAAGCTGGCAGAACTCCGCCACCCAGAAGTACCGCCGCATCGAGCTGCGCGAGCGCGTCATGAACCGCCCGCTGCCCGCCGTCGAGCTCGTCGACATGCGCCAGGAGTTCCGCGAAACCGGCCAGGAGCAGCTCTTCGCCCGCTCCCTGGTCGCCGAGACCCAGGCGGCCCTCGACCGCGGCGAGCAGGCGCTCATCCTCCTCAACCGCCGCGGCTACTCCTTCGCCGTCCTCTGCCGTGCCTGCGGCGCCAAGCTCGAATGCGAGAACTGCGCCATCGCCCTCACCCACCACAAGCCGCCCGCCGAGGACGCCGGCATCGCCCGCGAGGGCCAGCGTCTCGAGTGCCACTACTGCGGTTTCCGCCGCACCGTCCCCGCCCGCTGCCCCCAGTGCGAGAGCGAGCACCTCTACTACCTCGGCGCCGGCTCCGAGCAGGGCGAAGCCCGCCTCCAGGAGATCTTTCCCTCAGCCCGCATCGGCCGCATGGACCGCGACACCGTCCGCGGACGCTACGACCTCGAGCGCCTCCTTGCCCGCCTCCACTCCGGCGAAATCAACCTCCTCGTCGGCACACAGATGATCGCCAAGGGTCACGACATCCACGGCGTCACCCTGGTCGGCGTCGTCGGCTGCGACCACTCCCTCTCCATGCCAGACTTCCGCGCCGCCGAGCGCGTCTTCCAGCTCCTCACCCAGGTCTCCGGCCGCGCCGGCCGCGGCGAGCTCCCCGGCCGCGTCGTCGTCCAGACCTACTACCCCGACCACTACGCCATCCTCGCCGCCGCCAGCCAGGACTACGCCGGCTTCGTCGAGCGCGAGCTCAAATACCGCCGCTGGATGCACTACCCGCCCTTCGGCGTCCTCGCCAATGTGCTCATCCAGTCGCCCAAACTCGAAGAGGCCGCCGCCTGGGCCGCCGAATTGGGCAAGTTCCTGTCCAAAACGCAAGAGCGCGGAGCGCCTGTCCGCGTCCTCGGCCCCTGCACCGCCCCCATCGCCCGCATCAAAGGCATCTATCGCTTCCACCTCATCCTCAAAGCCGGCTCCCGCAAAGCCCTCAACGCCGCCCTCCGCGCCATGCTCGACCACGCCGACGCCGCCTCCATCCCCCGCCGCAACCTCGTCGTCGACGTAGACGCCCTCCGCCTGATGTAGGCGCGCCGCTGCCGATGAAAACGCCCTCATGAAACCGTAGCGCCGATCTCCAGAGCTGTACCGCCGATCTCCAGAACTGTAGCGCCGATCTCCAGAGCTGTACCGCCGATCTCCAGAACTGTAGCGCCGATCTCCAGAACTGTAGCGCCGATCTCCAGATCGGCTGTGGTGCGGGCGTCCACGCCCGCACCGGCTCTCGATTGGCCGCCAAGGCTGTTTCTTCCTACGCCTGGGTGCCCCAGAGCCTGCCCTGAGCTTGCCGAAGGGTCCCTAGCTTTTGAGGACCTGAGATACCACGAACCTCGGCCGCCCATCTTCCCAGGCCGCCGAAGACCTCCAGGAAAGCGGGCCTTGTAACAGGGCACGACTTCAGTCGTGCCGCAAGACGCTGAGAATCATCGGACGGGCTTGGATGGCAGCGAAGAACTTGATACACGGCACAGAAGAATGTGTCAGGGCACGACTTCAGTCGTGCCGCAAGACACCCCAAAACCCGACGGGCTTCAGCCCCTGCGGGACGGTTTTCGAGAACCTTCGCCATCCCTTCGGGCGTCTTCCGCCGCCTCTTCAGTCGTGCCGCAAGGCGCTGAGAATCATCGGACGGGCTTGGATGGCAGCGAAGAACTTGATACACGGCGCAGAAGAATGTGTCAGGGCACGACTTCAGTCGTGCCGCAAGACCCCACCCAAAACCCGACGGGCTTCAGCCCCTGCGGGATGGTCTTCGCGCGACTCTCGCCTATCCCACGGCCTTCTTCCTGACCCTCTGAATCCGTACCCCGTCAAAGCCCACGTTTTCCTCGTACCCTCCTCTTCCTGCGATTCCCCGGCTCCCCCGCCGCGACGGCCCGCACCCGGGAGCCCCGGCGTTCCGACCCGCTTCCCGCACAGCGACGGCCGAAATCGCGCCGCCACGCCCGGCCCCCCGAACCGCGCTTCCCAGGCGCGCGATTCTCCCCCGGCGATTGAGCGCGAGCCGAGGTTACCTCCCGGCCACATCGGCATTTCTCGGTACTTTTCCTCGCGCCTCCCAGTTTCAATACCTGGCGAGAGATACTCGCAGGACCTCGAAGTCCGGCCCGAAGTCCAACCCCCAGTCGGTCTGATCGCCGTTCAGAATGCGGTGCGATTGGAAGACGCCGTTCTCATACGCGCCTTCTTCTACACGCAGGAACTGACGGTGCTGCCAATTTCCGTCGATAAGGGCCGAGGGCGTCTGACCGGTCCCGACGACGATCTTCCGCGTTTTCTGTTGCTGTGCGGTGCCTGCAGGACGGAAGTCGACGCGGCAATGGAATCCTGTGACAAGAAACCGATCGTCGCTCAATTGAGCCACAAGTGCGCGTCCGATCGCCTCTTCATTCCCTGTGACAGCGCCTCCCCGCCCAATGCCGAATGAGACCACAGCATCCCATATCCCAAAGTGAAGCACCTGCGCGGTCTGGCCCTCCACTTCCGCCACAGCCTGCAGTTTTCCTTCGAAGTTCAGGCGAGCCACGTCGCGCATCATCGGGCCGAGAAGCTTGTAGTTCTGCGCTGTGGGTTCGAGAAAGGCATTCGGCTCATTCGGCGCCATCCTCTCCGGATGATTTGTTCGCGTGTAGTCCAGCCCGAACGGCGAATAGCCGATCGTCTGCAGTCCCAGGGCTGCAAATAGAAAACGCGCGGCGTGGGGAGTCCCGGCAGTCTCCGGAATGAACAAGGCGTTATCCGCCCGGTGGTATAACTCGACGACCTTCAGATAGGGCTGCGTATCCAGCAGGTAGATATCCGGTGCCAGGACGTCGATCGCCGGCGCCTCGGCCTTCCAGATGGGGAGCACATTGTCTGTCGGGCCACCGCTTTCGTAGGTCCCCGGCTCGCCTTTGAACGGATCGCGCAGTGCCGCATTCACGTACAGAGGCAGCGGGTAAACTGCCTTACCCGCGAGGGCTATCTGTCCTACATAGCGGGCGATAGCCCAGGCATGGAAGCAGACGTCGGCCTCCGGCCCAAACACCTCGGCCCAGCCCTTCCCCTTTGCGTCCGTCTTGCTCATGGCCTTCAACACATCGTCTGGAACCGGCGCTGCAAAAAGCTTGTTGGCTTCGGCCGAGTAATCGCGCAGCGTTCCCCAGGTGCCAGTTTCGTTTTCGACCTGCACCATCAAGACCGTTCGCTCGGGATCCGTCGCTTTCAGATGCCGCATCAAAGCCGTGAATGCGCGGATGTCCGCGTCCATCGAGGCCCGCGCGAACGGCGAGGGCGAGTCCACTCGCTCCCCGTTCTTGTTGACAACGTGTGCGTAGCGCTCCGGGTCCAGTTTCATCCACTCCGGCATGTAATGCTGGCTGCCGTTCTTCCATGTGCCGAACCAAAGCAGAACAAGGTGAACGCGATGCGCGCGGGCCTGCGCCAGAACACTGTCGATCTGCGAGTAATCGAACTGACCCTGCTTGGGCTCGAACTGCTCCCAGTAGATGGGAATCTCCAGGGTATTGGCGCGCAGGTATTCAATCGCGGACCACACTTGTGGAAGCGTTGCCGGCCAGTCGCTGGAGTTATTGGCCTGCGCGCCAAGCATCAGAAAGGGCGCACCGTCGACCATAAGGGCATAGCGTCCGTTCCGCTGAACGATGCTTGGGACAGGGTGCTTCTCCACCTGTGCATACGCGGCCGATCCGGCAACGAATAAGGCCGCGATCGCGGCCGCAACGAAGGTGTTCATTCTCATTCATTTCCCCTTTCTCTCAGGCCCGGTGCTTTGCGCGACTTCATTCCCGGACCTCCTCTACCTGCGTCTGTTTGGAAGGCGCAAATCCGACACTGGTTCGTCAGTCCGCCGGAAAGGGCTTCTGGCGCACCCAAGGATGACGCTTCACTATGGAAAGCGGTAGAGCGTCACGCGGAGGATGGTGTACGGCCGCAGTATCAGAATCTCCCCTTGCGCATCGTCGTCGCCTGCGATTTGGCGGGTCACGACCCATTTTCCGTCGACAAACTTGCCCTGCTGCACGTCGCCGAGTCCAACATTCCCTGGCCCGGGAGTGTTTGCGGTAAAGTCGATGCGCACGCCACCACCAACAAAGTAATACTCGTCGGGACCAGTCGCGATGAGGATAGCAGCTGCTTCGAGCGGCGGCTCGGAGGCGGTTGCCGTTGCAGCAAACTGTGGTGAAGCGGCAACCTGCCCCTTCGGTTGCGGAGCAATGTGCGTATTGCGGCCCGTGTAGGTGAGGGTCAGCGTGTAGTTGCCCAGCTTGACCTCTTTAGGCGAGTCTCCCGGGTTGAGTCGCACGGCCGTGATGGAGTCAGTGCCCCGGTGAGCCAGAACCATGGGCGACAACTGATCGAGAAGACCATATACCGTGGCAAGATCCGGAGGAATGGGCCTGTTTCCGTCAATGCCGAAGGGAGAGAATCCGATGGTGTCGTACTTGCCGACAGCCATGATGGCATTGGCGGGATTGGTACTCGTTTCCGGAATGAAGAGCGGATTGCCGTTACGCTTGAAGCGCTCGCAGACATCGTCGAAGTATTCGAGGTAAAGATCGGGCGCAAGAATGTCGATATCTGGGGCGCCAGCGCGCCAGATATCGTGAACCTGCGGCAGCGGGCCTCCGCTGGGATAGGTGCCAGGCCATGCATGGTTCGGCTGCTGCAGCCATGCGTTCACGTACATCGGAATGTCATACGCCGCCTTGCCGTCCTTCACCACCTTTTCCAGAAAGCGTGCATAGTTCCAGGCCATGAAGATTTCATCCGAGGCCCAATGCAGTTGCTGCCAACTGTTTTCATGTTCGAGGGGGCCCAGCAGCGAAACGGTGGTCTGAACGGGGATCTCCTGGGTCGCCGGCTTTCCGGGACCGAATACCTCTTCCCATGTTCCCGACTTCTTATAACCGTTGGCCGCCCAAACCTCACGAAACTCGGGGATCAGGGTGTCCTTGTGAGATGGAAGGTAGTTCATCAGTTCCGCGGGTACCTGCCCGGCGAATGCGCGGTTGGCAACTGGAGAACGGTCGCGAGTATCGCGCAGGACGCCGACTTCGTTCTCGACCTGCATCATCACCACGGTGTGTTGCGTCCCATCGACCGCTTTGATGTGGCGCATCAAAGCTGCGAAGGCCCGGGCATCGGCGTCGCGCGTGGCGTCGCTCAAGGTGCTGAGCAACTCAACCGGCCCGGAGACCGAGACCGTCTTGCCTTCCCCGATCTGGATGCGGGGAAAGCGGAGATAGTCCTTCTTGACCCAGTAGGGAGGATAACTCGAGGTCCCGTTCTTCCAGCAGCCAAACCACAGAAAGACGATGTGCAGATGGTTCTCCCTGGCCTTGGCAATGACGCCATCCACCAGCGAATAATCGAATTTACCTTCCTCCGGCTCGAACTGCGCCCACGAGACTCCTACGAGCACAGTGTTCAGATTGCCGGCTACGAGCTTGGGCCAGATGGTCTCCATGGGTTCAAGGGCGGTGGCCGCGTTGTTGGTCAACTCCCCGGAGAGAATCAGGAAGGGCTTCCCGTCGACGATCAATTGCGTGGCGTCGCCGTGCCTTTCGAGGTGTGGCGCGTCGTTGCGGTTTTGTGCCTGATTTGAGATCGACAGGCAGGCCACAGAAAGAGACAGAGCGAAGAGAGACAGGCGACCGATGCGCATTCAAGCCTCCGTTTGGTGGGTGCAACTGGGAGATGGGCCATACAGGGTTCTTCCGCTCGCCTGAAGACGTTTTCAGGCGAGGGATCCTCTCGCCTTCCCGGTTGCGCTCCATCGTACACCCGAATACAAGGGCTGGACATTCAAACCACATCCGAAGTCTGGTTCGTCATGGTTATCGCGTCCCAGTTTTGCAGCTACACGGATTCTCCATGCTGATCCAGGATCAGCGCTGCTGCTCAAGTGATTGAGACGTGACCGTCATGGCGCTCGCGCGTATATTTGTCCTGATATGTCGCCCGGCCTTCGCCGATCTGCCCGGGCTCGATCCCGGCTTGACGGCTACATCCCGAAGCACGTCTCCAGCCCCCGAGCGGAGCGGTCTTCCCCGTTTCCGTTTCGGTCGGCGCCGATCATGAGACTCCCGGCCGGCAAGCGGGCCAGCCCGCATTTCTCCGAGCCCGATCTGCATGGAGTTCGACTCTCCTGGCGCACAATGAGAGGGAAGGCGAAAGGGAGGCGAGGAGGCTCGCTCCGCCGCGGCGCGGACCCCTCCGGAGGAGCCGGTCTTGCCGGACCCCACCCCCCCATCCCGCACCGTACGCGACAGTTAGACAGTTAGACAGTTAGACAGTGCGCCCCAGCGCTCGCAGCCCGCCAGATAGGGCATAAGTAGAAGAAAACAAAAAACATACGCGGAATGCCCCCACCCCCCCCTGGGGCACTGTCTCCTCTCGCTTGCAGTCAACCCGATGCTAAGGTGTGTAGAATCAACGTAATACGGTGTTATGCTGTTAACTCATCCGTTAACAAAAACCCCGTTTTCAGACGAAAAAACACCCTTTTTTGGCCCGAAACCCGCCATTTCTCCTTCGAATCGCTCCCGCCGCAAGCGGCTCGATTGCGTGAGCGGGACCGCGACATCCGCGCTAGAAAATCGGCGCGTGCGCCGCGGCCGGCGAGTTGAAGAACCGCGTCCAGAACTCCAGCCGCTCCTTCGTCGCCAGCGGCATCGAGCTGGTCCGCGCGCCGATCTCCATCGTCGCCGGCTCGGCGGATGAAACCCGCTGCCAGTGCTTCTCGCCGCTGCCGCCCGGATCGCCCTGCGCCGCGAAGCTCTTCAGGTAGCCCGCGGCCGCCCGCGCCAGCTCGCGGTCGGTCAGCTCCCAAGGCCGGTCCATCAGCGTCAGGTTCAGAAAGAAGTAGGGAAGCTCGCCGGAGTGGAAGGCGCCGAACTCCGGATGCTGCGGCCACGGAATGGCGCGGTCGAAGAAGTACGTGAAGACCGGGGCGCGGTGGTTGGCCGCGCGCCGGCTGGCCCAGAGATACATCGAGACCCGCTCGCGATCGCGCCCGCTCGTGGCCACCATCTCCGCGGCCTCGGCCGCCGTGGCCGCCGGATAGAGCCGCAGGAACTCCGCCGCCATCTCGCCGTACTGCCGCGCGACGAGCTTGGCGTACTCCTCGGGGGACTTGACCGGCTGGGCAAACATCCCGCCGTCGTTGGCCTGGTAGCCGGTGATGACCGGAACGTCGTTGTCCTTGCCCGCGGCGGCGAGCGCCTGCGGCGTGTCGGGCAGCAGCCATCCGTCCACGATGGGCGCAAAGCGCAGCGGCGCCTCCTGCGCCCCGGGCAGCAG
>JBAVMZ010000083.1:0-9964 GCA_049690595.1 Occallatibacter sp.
CCTCCGGCCCCCGCCCCGGCGGATTCAGCCGCGAGGGCGCACCGTCCCGGCCGTCGCGTCCCTACCAGCCGCGCCCCTTCACGCCTGGTCCCGTCCAGCCCGGCGAAGACCGTCCGCAGACCGGCCAGGGCCGCCCCGCAGGCCGCAGCTTCCCACCGCGTACCGGCCGCCCGGCCAGTGAAGGCCGCAAGCCACCCTTCGGCAAGCCCTCCTTTGGCAAGACCCGGTCTGACCGTCCCGCAGGCCCCGGCGGCTTCACGCGTCCGCCCTTCAAGCGCGGCCCCGAACAGGGTGAGTTTACCCGTCCGCCGGCTGGCCGCCCGGCAGGCAGGCCGGGCTTCACCCGCCCACCCGCTGGCGGAGCCACCGAGCGTCCGCGCTACACCCGCCCCGCCGAGGGCGCCGGCGAACGTCCGCGTGTCAGCCGTCCGCGCCCCGAGGGCTCTTTTGACAAGCCCCGCTTCGATCGCCCGGCCACCGGCCGCCCGCGTCCTGCCGGGTCTTTCGAGAAGCCCCGGTACGATCGTCCGGCCACTGGCCGTCCCAGCGGCCCGCGCCCACCGGCAGCCGGCGGCAAGCCCCCGGCGAAGAGCTTTGGCAAGGCGCCGGCCCGCAAGTTCGGCAAGCCGGAGGGCCGTCCGCCCCGTCGCGAGGGTTCGTCGGCAGGCTTCCGCAGCAAGTCCGGTCCCGGCAAACCCGGTTCCAGGCCGCGTACCGGCGGCGCCGGCCGCCCCGGAAACAAGCGTCCCGGCGGCAGGCCGCCCGGCAACCGTCCGCGCGGCTGAGCTCGCTTTGAACACGCCTCGCGGCGCATCCCGCCGCGGGGCGTGCCTCATTGCGCACCGGAATCTGTATCCGAACGGCCCGCCCCGCATCTGAAGAGCCATGAGTCTTGAAAAAGCCACCTTCGGCGCGGGCTGCTTCTGGGGCGTGGAAGCCGCCTTCGCCGCTATCCCCGGCGTCGTCGCCACCGCGGCCGGTTACGAGGGCGGAAGCCTCGACCGGCCCACCTACAAGGACGTCTGCACGGACAAGACCGGCCACGCCGAGGTCGTCGAGCTCGACTTCGACCCGGAGAAGGTCAGCTTCGAGCAGCTCCTCGACGCCTTCTTCGCCCTGCACGACCCCACCACCCTCAACCGCCAGGGCCCGGACTGGGGCACGCAATACCGCTCGGCCGTCTTCTTCCACTCGCCGGGACAGGAAGCGGCGGCGCGCGCCAAAATCGACCAGCTCACCACCGAGGGCCGCTTCAAACCGAAGCGCATCGTGACCCAGGTCGAGCCGGCGCAGACCTTTTGGCGCGCCGAGGAGTATCACCAGCGATACCTCGAAAAGCGCGGCCTGGGAAGCTGCCACATCTAAGGGATCAGGGATCAGGGATCACGGCGCCGGCGCCGTGTTCACAGTCTCACGGCATTTTCGCGAAGAGTGCAACGAACTCCCGTGCCCCACCCTTGCGCCTTTTTTCTGGCGCAAGGGTGGGAAGACACAAAGGCCACCCGAGCCGCAAAAACTAGGCGTCCGCGGACTCGCCCGTCGCCGTCTCGCCCGCACCTTCATCCGGCACGGCAGTCGCGGCAGATCCAGGCTCGTCCTGCCAGAGCCAGTAGATCCACCAGAGCAGCGCGGCCAGATAGATCACCTTGTTGGCGTTCACCAGCTTCGAGCCCAGGCTGACGATCCGCTCATACTCCGCCTGGCTTTGCGGATGGGCCGAGCGCGCCACGTAGATCCAGCTTCGCTGCACGATCAGCCACGAAGCCGAAACCGTGGAGAGGCCGATGACGAGCTTCTGCGCGTGGCTCTGCCAGCCCCCATGGTAGCGGCGGCCCAGCAAAACAACAAATACGCACAGCCCTACCGTGAGCAAATCGGCCAGCGTGTCGGTCTTCTGCGCGAAGAGCTGCATCAACCGCAGCACCCCCAGCAACGAGTTCGGGGCGATCTCATGCCACTGTGGCCAGGGGCCCCAGAACCAGTCGGTGACGCCGGCAAGCGCCGCAAGCGCAACCGCGCCGGCCAGCAGAGCCTCCCAGCGCGCGCCCGCGAAGGCCCGCCGCGCCACCTCCACCAGCACCAAAAGGCTGACCACCGAGGCGGTGCAGGCCAGCGTGAGCATCGTCTCGTCCAGAGGCACCATGGCCATGCGGCCCGAGAGCAGCGACTCGGCCAGCAGACGCAGGGCAAACAACGCGATGGAAGCAGTAAACCAGGGATAGCGCCGCACGCGGTCCCGCCCCAGCAGAACCACCAGCAGAACCAGTTGCGCGGCAAAGGTGAGCGTCCAGAGAATCTGGTGCACAGTCAAGGCAAAATTCGGGTGCATTCGTTCCTTGTCCGGGGCGCGCTCATGCCGGCGCGGTCCCCTTTACCAGTCTACCCGCACACGACCTCGCGCGCCGCCTGGGCGCGGCCAGAGCGGCAAACCAGGACCGGCTACTTCATCGCCCGCGCCGTCCACCCCTTCAGATACTTCTGGTTGCTCGGGTTGTTGGCCACAATGGCCTGGTAGAAGGCCACGCGCTGCCCCTGGAAGGCGGTCACCAGGTTCTGCTCGCTCTGCTGGTCCGGCGTCGCGGCATTCACCGCCGCCACGGTCATCGGTCCCAGTCCTCCGTCGGCGGTCAGGGGCGACGTCCCGGCGGCGGCCACGCTGTTGACCGCCTGCTGCAGGCACTTGATCGACTCGGCCCCGGCATTGACCGCGAAGTCGAAGACGCGCTTGCAGACCTCGTCGGAGTTGATAGCGGCGTAATGCTGGTTCCAGTAGTGGTTCTGGTAGAACTGCTGCACCAGCGGCTCGCGCTGGCTGGGGTCGAGCGCCGCAATCTGCGCATACTCCGCCGGCCAGGAGCCGGAGTTGATGCCGCTGATGGCGTAGCACGGTCCGGCCACGCCGTGGGGGCTGGAGTCGGGCACCGTGGCACAGGCGCGCGGCATATCTTCGTTATCCATCATCCAGTTGTAGGCGATGTTAAAGTCGGCCATGGTTCCTCGCAGGGGTGAAGGGAGATTCCGCGCCTCCGCCGTGCGGGCGGATAAACGGACGCGGCGGAAAGGGGTCCGCGCACTGGCTGCGATTCTACAGCAACGCCTGCACATCGGTGGTGGAGAATAGTCGCTCACGATCCTTCGGCTCGCAACGAAGCATGAAGATGGGTGAGGCCGGGCGATTCAGTGGCCACAAGGCGTCCCGGAGGGAAAGCGGGATAATGGCCCCGCGTGGAGCCCGCCGAAGGCGTACGGGAATCCGAGGGAGGAACTCGCCAACCGGCGCCAGCCCCGGGGAGGAAGGCTGCTTGCGGCGCGACTTGAGTGGTCTCCCTATGGGCCTGCGGCGCACCCGAGATGGTAAAACCCGGTCGGCGTGGTTTTCGACCATGCAGCACTGCGCTGATGACAAAGGGCCTGGCTAGTTTGGCTTGCCCGATTCGGCCCGCGCCACCAGCACCACCGTGGCAATGCCCAACAGCAGAATGGCGGCTTCGAGGTTCTCGCTGCGGTTGTGCAGGCGGTTGAAATCCGCGGTCTGCGGGTTCGCCGGGTCCATGGTATTGATGGCGCCGCCGGCGGCGATGCGGTCCTGCTCCATCGCGGGGACGATGCCGAACTGCGCATAGACCGTGCCGGCGATCATCAGCACAATCAGCGCCATCGGCGCCAGCACCAGCTTGGGCTTGTAGATGTTCCATGCGGGCGCCAGGGCAAGCAGCGCCAACGCCACCATGCCGCTGACCAGCCCCATACCGTGAAGCACGCGCAGCAGGCTGCCCACGATGGTCCCGGGCGCGTGGGTGTTGGGCGCCAGCGTGGCGAAGGCGGTGGCGGCAACGATGGGAAAGAAGATCTCCGCGCCCAGCCAGACGACGAGCGAGAGATAAAGCAGTGAACGCAACAGCGTCTTCATGCAGGACAGAATACAGGCACGGGCGGCGGCCGGGCAGCCATCAGCGCTCGCGGCCGGCCAGGCGGATGTGGCGGATGCGCCCGTCCGGACCGTAATCGAGGGTGAGAAAGGAGCCGTCGCGCCAGCGGTACTCGGCGGTTCGGGCCGCGTCTTCGTTTGGCAGAGGCGTCGCATAGGCCGCGCCGTAGAGGAAAAGCTGGCGGTCGAGCGTGTCGCCGAGTGCAAGGCCGCGGCCGGTCACCCCGATCGCGCCGCGCGGCGCCTCGCCCCAGACGTCGACCCAGGCCACGCGCGACTCCACCCGGCCGCGCCGGCCGAAGTAGAAGTAAGTGGCCACGCTGAGCCGGAGCCCCGGCCACTGCCAACGGTAAAAGCGTGTGCCGCCGGCGCCGTCCGGGACCACCGCATCCTCCTGTTCCGTGGGCTTGCCCAGCCGCCGGAGGACGCTCCCAACCCGTTCGCCGGGAAAGAAGACGCCGGTGCGGATGCCCGAAAGCCGGCGCTCAGGGGAACCTGCGGCCAGCGGCGAGGGCGCGCTGCCCGTCTGCGCAGCCGCGGCCAGAGAAAGCAAAAGGCAGGCCGCGAACCCTGCCGCGCAGCCTGCCTGGATTCTCGCCGTCGATTGGAGCGGATTCACTTTCGGTCTCCCTGCTTACAGGAGAACGCGCTTCCTTGCCCTGCTTGCAGCTATACCTGTTCCAGAATAGCTGTACCCCGGAATCGATGGACTCAAGGGGCATTTTCCTCAAGAAAATGCCACCTTGCGCGGTGCCAGCAAGGGCACGGGAATTCTGGAACTGGGCTAATTCAAGCTGCCGTGCACCGAAGGGCGGCCGATCAGCCGCTCGATGCGCTTCTGCATCGGCGGGTGGGTGGAGAAGAGGCTCGCGAAGGTCTCGCCGGAGAGGAGCGGTTGGACGATGAACATGTGGGCGGAGCTGGGGGAGGCCTGGAGGGGCAACTGGCGGCTGACGGCGGAGATCTTCTCGAGGGCGGAGGCCAGGGCGTAGGGGTTGCCGGTCATATGCGCGCCGCTGGCGTCGGCCTCGTACTCGCGGGTGCGCGAGACCCAGAGCTGGATGAGCATGGCGGCGAAGGGGGCGAGCAGGAGCATGAGGATGGCGCCGATGCCGCCGTCGTTGCGGCGGCGGCCTCCGCCGCCGAACCAGAAAGCCATGCGGGCGAGGAGGGTGATGGCGCCGGCAAGGGTGGCGGCGATGGAGCTGGTGAGGATGTCGCGGTTGCGGACGTGGGCCAGCTCGTGGGCCAGCACGCCTTCCAGTTCCTCGTCGCTGAGCAGGCTGAGGATGCCGTGGGTGACGGCGACGGAGGCATGGCTGGGGTTGCGGCCGGTGGCGAAGGCGTTGGGCGACTCGGTGGGGATGACGTAGATCTTCGGCATGGGAATGCCGGCGCGGCCGGTGAGCCGCTCGACGATCTCGTAGATGCGCGGCAGTTGCTCGCGCGTCACCGGCTGGGCGCGGTACATGGAGAGCGCGAGCTTGTCGGAATAGAAGTAGCTGAAGAAGTTCATGGCGGCGGCAACGGCAAAGGCGATCAGGGCGCCGTTGATGCCGCCAAAGTACTCGCCGGCCAGGACGAGGATGAGCGTCAGGGCGGTCAGCAGAATTGTGGTCTTGAAGACATTCATAAAAGCGGCTCCCAGCTATCAGCTTTCAGTGAACAGCGTCAGGCTTCAGCAAACTCCCGCACTCGATCAGACATAGCGGCGCAGGGATGGTCTCTCTTTCCATGGTACGCGCCGGAAGGTCGTCCGGTTTCACTGGCAGGAAACGCCGAGGCCCCATCCCTCGGCCGCATGGATGCGGGAGAGACAGGGCCCGAAGCAGATGGAGACAGAACTACGAGTTGTGCTTGAGGGCGCGCTTGAGCACGATCTCGAGCGCGGCCTTGATCTGGGCGTACTCGGCTTCGCTGACCTTGCCGTGGACGCGGTCGCTTTCGAGGGCAAAGATCTCTTCCTTGAGGGCGTTCAGCAGCCCGGTGCTGCCTGAGGGCGGCGCTGGCTGGGCGACAGGGGCGCTGCCAGCTGCAACCGTGGCCGCACTCGCCGGCTGGCGCAGCAGGAAGGCCGCCGCGACCACCAGCAGAAGGCCCAGGCCTCCGAGAATCCACCACTTGTACTTCGAGAGAGGATCGGGGGTGGCGATCGGGTTGCCGAGGCCGCCGCCGGGCTTGCCCATCGCCTGAGCGTCCTGCTGGCCACCCTGATCCCCGCTTTGGTCGCCGGCCTGCTGGTCGCGGGGCAGAGCGCCGTTGCCGGCGATGGTGAACTCGAGCGGCTTGCCCGGCTGGGCGTCGCGCGCCACGAAGGTCTGGAAGGACGGGTCCTGCGGCGAGGACTGGAAGTTCGAGCCCGCGCCCGAGGAGATGGAGATGCTCTTGGGCAGGACCACCCAGACCGTGTGCGCCGGCAGCGTCACCGTGGGGTGGAAGGTGAACTTGTCGGAGTACGGAATCTGGTACTCGACCTGGAACATGGTGTGCTTGTCGCCGTCGTCGGGCTGGATGGGGAAGTCGAAGGAGTAGTGGTTCTTGACGCCGGTCGAGTCGAGCTTGAGGGTGGTTGGCAGGCCGCCGGGGCGCTGGGCCGAAGCCTCCTGCACCACCGCGCCCTCGGGCAGAATCACCTCGAAGCTGTGACTGGTCCACTGGGTGCGCGGCGGGGTGGCCGTGTTCTGGACCATCCAGCGCTCAACTACGTGCAAATGGCCGTTCTGCGCCTCGACGATGCCGTAGACGTTCTCGATGATCGAGACGCCGTCGACCTTGGCGGCCACGTCGTAGACGGAGATGTCGGCGGGGACGCCGGACTTGGGCGCTTCAATGAAGTATTCGGCGCCCTGGTGCAGGGCGCGAATCAGCGCGGGGCCTTCGCCCTGCTTCTGGAGCGTGTAGTGGCCGCGGGCATCGGTGGTGGTGCGGGCCACTTCGCTCATGCCGGTCATGGGATTGACCAGGACGACCACGTCGCCGGCGGCGGGCTTGCCGGTGGTTTTGTTGGTCACGGTGCCGGTGATGGAGGCGGCGTGTGCGAGCGAGCCGAGGGCCAGAAGGCCGAGGGCGAGGACGGGAAGCGCGAAACGTGTGCGTGTCATGGACTTCCTTGAGTGGATCCGGTGTTGCGGCTGGATGCTTTGTGGTTTCCCAGGTCTCAGAATCGAGACCTGGGGCACCCAGGGTCGTGCCGGGTTGAAGGAAAACCGTTGAGGTCCGTGGTTTCCCTGGTCCCCAAATGCGAGGGACCAGGGGCACCCAGGGTCGTGCATCTTCCCAAAAGTCCGTTCAGGCTTTTTGCAGGAGCTCGATCTCGGCCAGCAACTGGGCGGCTTCCGCTTCCAGGTGCGCGCGCTGCACCTGGAAATCCTCTTCAGGATACTTGCCGGCGCGGTGCTCGAAGTTGAGGTCGCGCAGATTCTCGTAGAGCTGCTCCTTGCGCTCGAAGAGGTAGTCGAGGCGCGTCTTTTCCTTCTGGCTTGCAAAGGCGTTCTCCGGCCAGAATGTGTAGAGGAACAGCGCGATCAGGAGCACTCCACCGCAGATGAGACCAAGGGTCGGGGTCATGGTTCAGAACTCTCCGTCGGCGCCGGTCTCCCGGCGAATCTTCTGGCGCAGCGCGTCAGTAGTTGGATCGGGGCTTGGATCGGCGGCGGTGCCTGCGGGCTGACCGGCAACCGCGTCAACCGGCTGGGTGGCGCGCCTGGGGACGGTCCAGCGGCGAATGAGCAGGACGGTGCCGAGCATGGCGGCAACAAAGACGGCGAAGGGCGCAATCCAGGCCACCAGGTCGAAGCCCCTGGTGGGGGGCGCGGCCAGCACGGTGGCGCCGTAATTGGCGGCGAAGGTGTCGAGGATGTCCTGGTCGCTCTTGTTGGAGGCGATCAGCGCGCGCAGGTCAGCGAGTTCCTTGGTCGAGTTGGTGCAGCCGACGTGGTTACATTCGCCCAGAATCTCGGCGCAGCCGCAGGTGCACATGAGGCGGTGGTTGAGGTTGGTGTAACGGGAGCCGGCATCGGTGGCTCCCACCGAGAAGCAGACGGCGACGGCCACGAGCAGGGCCTGCGCCGCTTTGGTCCAGAGTCGTCTATCCATTGGCCGCGCCTCCTTTCTGCGCCGGCTTCTGGCTGGGAGCAAGCGCCAGCAGCGTGCCCAGAACCATCAGCACCACGCCAGCCCAGATCCAGCTCACCAGCGGATTCAGGAATGCCTTGATGATGGGCAGGCCGGTGTCGGGGTTCGAGCCCTCGTAGACCACGTAGAGATCCCAGCCCGGCACGGAGTGGATCGCGACACGGGTCTCCGGCTGCTGGCTGGCATGGTAGACGCGCTTCTCCGGCATCATCTGGAAGAGCGGCTTGCCGCCCGCGGTCACGTCGAGGATGGCGTTCTCGGAGTCGTAGTTCGGGTTCGAGTCCTGCCAGGCGCCGGTGTTTTCGAGCGTGTAGGGGCCGATCGTGATCTTGTCATGCAGCGCCATTTCCTTCTCTTCGCTGCGGTTGAAGGCGGCGCCGGCAAAGCCGACGATGACGATGACCACGCCGATATGGACGAGGTAGCCGCCGTAACGGCGGGTGTTGCGGCGGATGAGCAAGACCATGGCGACGAAGAGGTTCTTGCCGCTCTGGCGGGCGATAACCGCCGCGCCGCGCAGGTACTCGGAGAAGATGGCGACCAGCACCGCGGCCGAAAGCGCGAAGCTGACCAGGGCGTAAAAGTGGCCAGTGTCGAAGGCGCCGTCTTTCCAGGGCCGCACGCCCGCGATCAGGCAGACGACGATGGTCGAGAAGAGCGCTACGGAGGGGAGCACGAAGTTGCGGCGGATGGCGCGCATGGAAGTGGAGCGCCAGGGCAGCAGCGGACCGACGCCGGTCAGCAGCAGCAGGAAGAGACCGATGGGCACGGCCACCCGGTTGTACCAGGGCGCGCCCATGGTGACCTTGCTGCCCTCGACGTACTCGCTGAGGATGGGGAAGAGCGTTCCCCAGAGGATGACGAAGCAGGCGGCGAGCAGGACCAGGTTGTTGAAGAGGAAGCTGGACTCGCGGCTGACCAGCGACTCGACGCGGGCCTCGCCCTGCAGGTGGCGATATCGCAGGATGTAAACGAAGATGCAGACGGCGAGGGTGAAGAAGAGGAAGCTGGTGAACCAGGCGCCGATGGAGGATTGCGCGAAGGCATGGACGGAGCTGACCAGGCCGGCGCGGGTGAGCAGCGTGCCCAGGATGGAGAGCAGAAACGTGGTGAAGATGAGCCACATATTCCAGCTCTTCATCATGCCCTTCTTCTCCTGCATCATGACGGAGTGGAGGAAGGCGGTTCCGGAGAGCCAGGGCAGGACGCTGGCGTTTTCGACCGGATCCCAGCCCCAGTAGCCGCCCCAGCCGAGGACGGCGTACGCCCAGTGCATGCCGAGGAAGATGCCGCAGGTAAGGAAGAGCCAGGTGACAAGGGTCCAGACGCGGGTGATCTTGATCCACTTTTCGCCGGGGTAGCGCATGATGAGCGCGCCGAGGGCGAAGGCGAAGGGGATGGTGAAGCCAACGTAGCCCAGGTAAAGCATGGGCGGATGGATGACCATCTCAGGGTATTGCAGGAGCGGGCTGAGGCCGAAGCCGTCCTCGGGAACCGGGCCGCGCGTCCAGAGGGCGAAGGGCGGGGCGGCGAAGTTGACCACCGCGAGGAAGAAGACCTGCACGGCGGCCAGGATGACGCCGGCGTAGGCGTAGAGCTTGACGTCGCGCGAGTGGGTGAGGCGCAGCACAAATCCGTAGGCGCCCAGCAGCCATGCCCAGAGCAGCAACGAACCCTCCTGGCCGCTCCAGAGAGCCGCAAACTTGTAAGGCAAAGGCAGGGCGCGGTTGGAGTGCTCGAGGATGTAGGCGATGGAGAAGTCGTTGGCGAAGGCGCTCCAGACCAGGGCGAAGGCGGCGGCGGTGACGGCGACAAAACCGGCAATGCCGGCGCGGCGGGCGGTGTCGGCCAGGCGCTCGGGGGCGATGGCGGCCGGCCGGCCGGAGGCGAGCAGCCACAAGG
>JBAVMZ010000084.1:0-3047 GCA_049690595.1 Occallatibacter sp.
CGGCCCGGCGAACTCTCCGGCGGCGAGCAGCAGCGCGTGGCCCTGGCGCGGGCTCTGGTGAACCGGCCGCGGATTCTGCTGGCCGACGAACCCACCGGCGATCTGGACTCCACCACCGCCGGCTTGGTATTCTCGCTGCTCGAACGCCTGCACAGCGTCCACCAACTGACCTCGATCCTGGTAACCCACAATCTGGAACTGGCTGCCCGCTGCAACCGCATTCTGAAACTGGAGGGCGGCAGGCTGGCCCCGTTCCATCCTGCCGGCCCGGCCGCGGCGCACTGATCTGCAACCGCTTGGAAGCACCGGCGGTGGAATTTGCGACTTCCGGGTCCGCATTGAGTCTTAAACTTGTACCACCAGGAAGACCGCCGGGGCCGGAACGGGGCCAGGCGGGAAGCAAAAGGGGGAACACGATGTTCGAACGGTATACGGAGAAAGCACGGCGCGTGATTTTCTTTGCCCGGTATGAGGCCAGCCAGTTCGGCTCGCCGTATATCGAGACCGAACACCTGCTCCTCGGTCTGCTGCGCGAGGACAAGGCGCTGACCAACCGCTTCCTGCGCTCGCACGCCTCGGTCGAGTCGATCCGCAAGCAGATTGAGGCGCACACCACCATCCGCGAGAAGGTCTCGACTTCCGTCGACCTGCCGCTTTCGAACGAGTGCAAGCGCGTGCTGGCCTATGCCGCCGAAGAGGCCGAGCGGCTGGGACACAAGCACATCGGGACGGAACATCTTCTGCTGGGCCTGCTGCGGGAAGAAAAGTGCTTTGCCGCCGAAATACTGCAGGAGCGCGGTCTGAAGCTGGCGCAGATTCGCGACGAGTTGGCGCGGGTAACGCAGGAGAAGGCTCCGCCGCAGCAGCGGCAGCGCGAGTCGAGTCTGCTGGCCGAGTTCAGCCGCGACCTGACGCAGGCGGCCAGCGACGGGCAACTCGATCCGCTGGTGGGCCGCGACGCCGAGCTCGAGCGCGTCATCCAGATTCTCTGCCGCCGCACCAAGAACAACCCGGTGCTGATCGGCGAGCCGGGCGTGGGCAAGACCGCCATCGTCGAGGGCCTGGCGCAGCGCATCGCCGACGGCGAGGTGCCGTCGTTCCTGGCCGACAAGCGCGTCCTGTCGCTGGACCTGTCGCTGATCGTGGCCGGCACCAAGTACCGCGGCCAGTTCGAAGAGCGGCTCAAGACCATCATGAAAGAGCTGATGGAGAGCCAGAACTCGATCGTCTTCATCGACGAGTTGCACACGCTGGTGGGTGCTGGCTCGGCCGAGGGCTCACTGGACGCGGCCAACATTCTCAAGCCCGCCCTCTCGCGCGGCGAGGTGCAGTGCATCGGCGCCACCACGCCGGCCGAGTTCCGCAAGTCGATCGAGAAGGACCGCTCGCTCGAACGCCGCTTCCAGGCCGTGAAGGTGCCGCCGCCCACCGAAGCCGACGCCATCAAGATCATCATGGGCATCAAGGACCGCTACGAGAAGTTCCACGCGGTCAGCTACACCGACGCGGCCGTCGAGTTTGCCGTGCTGCATTCCAACCGCTACATCCCCGACCGCTTCCTGCCCGACAAGGCGATCGACCTGATCGACGAGGCCGGCGCGCGCGTCAAGCTGCGCCAGACCTCGCTGCCCGACGAAATCACCGAGGTGCAGAAACGGATCAAGTTCATCGTGCACCGCATGGACTCGGCCATCGCCAACCACGAGTTCGAGAAGGCGCGTTTCTACTCCGACGAAGAGCGCAAGGAGCGCGAAGCTCTGCGCGCGCTGCGCGACAAGTACCACCTGGACGACTCGGCCTCCGGCATCGTCGGCCGCGAGGACATCGAAGACGTGGTCTCGCGCTGGACCGGCGTCCCCGTGACCAGCATCAAGGAAGAAGAGACGCAGAAGCTGCTGCGCGTCGAGGAAGAGCTGCACAAGCGCATCGTCTCGCAGGAGAAGGCTATCGGCGCGCTGGCGAGGGCCATCCGCCGTTCGCGCGCCGGCCTCAAGTCGCCCAACCGGCCCATCGGCAGCTTCCTCTTCCTCGGACCCACCGGCGTGGGCAAGACGGAGATGGCGCGCACCCTGGCGCACTTCCTCTTCGGCTCGGACAAAGCGCTCATCCGCTTCGATATGTCGGAGCTGATGGAAAAATTCTCCGTCTCCAAGCTCATCGGCTCGCCCCCGGGCTACGTCGGCTACGAGGAGGGCGGCCAGTTGACCGAGAAGGTCAAGCGCTCGCCGTATTCGGTCGTCCTGCTCGACGAGATCGAGAAGGCGCATCCGGATGTCTTCAACATCCTGCTGCAGGTCCTCGAAGACGGCCAGTTGACGGACGGCCTCGGAAACACCGTCGACTTCAAGAACACCATCATCATCATGACCTCGAACATCGGCGCCCGCCACCTGCAGAAGAAGCAGGGCCTGGGCTTCCAGTCCGACCGCGAGGACATCGTGAACGACAAGGTCGAGGAGCTGGTCCGGCAGGAGGTCAAGAAGACCTTCAATCCGGAGTTCCTCAACCGGCTCGACGAGGTGATTCTCTTCCAGAGCCTGAACGACGCCGACCTGATTCAGATCGTCGAGATGCTGGTGCAGCAATTGAACGCCAACCTGGCGCAGAAGTCGATCACCATCAGCGTCACCGAGGAGGCCAAGAAGTGGATCCTCGACAAGACCGTGGGCGACCGCAGCTACGGTGCGCGTCCGCTGCGCCGCGCGCTGCAACGGTACGTGGAAGACCCGCTGAGCGAAGCGCTGATCGCCGGCCACATCCTCAGCCGTCCCAGTTTCCTCGAGGTATACCTGGACAACAACCAGCTCTATTACCGCCCCATTGCCAGCGAAGAGAGCGGCAGCGAGGAGAGGGCGGCGGGAGTGCTGCTGTACGCGAACTGACAGAACAGTGAACAGTGGACAGTGATCAGTGATCAGTGATCGATAACTCGTGGTCAACGTCGGGTTTTGAAAGGGCACGGCTTCAGAGGCTGCGGAAGAACCCGACAAATGGCACGACAACTGTGTCAGGGCACGGCTTCAGAGGCTGCGGAAGAACCCGACAAA